>VHCC01000007.1 GCA_016882185.1 Candidatus Pelagibacterales bacterium
AGATCTCTATTAATTATAGTAGTACCAATTATACTTATACAGGTTGTAATTGGAGCAGTTTTTTTTGATAGTATTTGGTATAAAACCAACAGAGGCCTAGTAAGAGCTACCACAAATGAAATAAATACATTCTTAGCACTCTACCCTGAATTTAAACAAAAAAATAAAGTTAGTGAATTAATTAGCACTTTCAAAAATAATAGTGGACTCATAATCTCAATCAAAAAAGAAATTCGAGAACTGCCATCTACAGAAACAGTCAAATGGTACAGTCTGTACGATAAAATTGTTGTGGAGGAGTTCTCAGACAAATTAAAAAATCCATATTGGCATAACGTGAGATTTGATAGTTCGAATGTTCAGGTTTTAATAATGTTTAATAAGAATGAAATTATTGAATTTTTAATAGCCAAATCAAAAATAAGATCAACATCGGGAAGAATATTTGCGCTTTGGATTACTATACCATCATTTATATTTTTAATTATTTCAATAATATTTTTGCGCAATCAAATAAGACCTATTGTTCACCTGTCTCGAGCTGCAGAAAAATTTGGCAAAGGGCAATTTGATAGTGATTTCAAAATTTCTGGTGCTCTAGAAATTAGACAGGCTTCTTATGAATTTGAAAGAATGAAAAGAAGAATTTTAAAACACATTAGTCAAAGAACAGCAATGTTGTCGGGTATTAGCCATGATTTAAAAACTCCTCTCACACGATTAAAGTTACAAATTGAGCTTTTAAATAAAAATCAAAAGTTAAATTCTTTAAAAGAAGAAATTAATGAAATGGAAAAAATGATCAATGAATATCTTGATTTTGCAAGTAATCAATATTCACAAGCTTTAGAAAAATTTAATATTTATCAATTAATTCAAAATTTAATTGAAAAGAGTTTTAAAAAAAATATTAAAATAATTAGTCCTAAAAATTTAATATTTACAGGAAGAAAAAATCTTATCAGAAGATGTATTGCTAATATCATAAATAACTCTCAAAAATATGCTGAAAATATATTAATTACTTGCAAAAAAATCAAAAATACTACTCAAATTACTATTGATGATGACGGACCTGGAATTGCAGATGAGCACAAGGATAAAGTATTTAGGCCATTTTATAGGATCGACCAATCTAAATCTTTTAAAGATAGTAATTTTGGATTAGGTCTTTCCATTGTGGAAGATATAGTTAATTCACACGGTGGGACTGTAAAATTATTTAACAATCCAAAAGGTAAAGGCTTGCGAGTTTTATTATCTTTTCCCAACTAATTTTTTTAATTTTTGTATTTCAAGTTTTAGACTATTAATTTTATTTTTTAGTTCTTCTAAATCACGACTATGTGAATTATTTAATTCATTCATAGTTTTTTCTTTTTTAAACTGAATAAGATTTCTTATTTCTTGTTTGATATCTTTTGTTGTTAAAAGACCTAATTGAAATAAGTTAGTTAAATTATTAATAATTTTTTTATAATTAATCATATATTCTTCTTAATAATATAGTTATAAATAATTTTAAGATTATTTAAATGTATATTCACAATCTAGATCCCATCATAATTAATTTTGGTTTCCTAGAAATACGCTGGTACTCTTTAGCCTATATTTTTGGCATATTTTTGGGTTTTTACTATGCAAAATATTTAATTAAAAAATTCTGGGACAAAGAAAATATTAATGTCAAAGTTCTAGATAATTTTTTAATTTATTTAATTTTAGGAATTATTTTAGGAGGAAGATTAGGATATATTTTATTTTATAATTTCCATTATTACTATCAAAATCCCCTTGAAATATTATTTTTATGGCAAGGAGGAATGTCTTTTCACGGTGGTGTTATAGGTGTTTTGATTGCCTCAATAATTTATGCAAAAAAGAATAATGTAAAAATACTGGTTTTAACTGACATAGTCGTCTGCGCAACGCCAATTGGTATATTCCTTGGAAGAATTGCTAATTTTATAAACGGAGAGTTGTATGGAAAAAAAACGTTTTCAGATTATGGCGTTATTTTTCCCAAAATTGATATGGAACCAAGACATCCCTCACAACTGTATGAAGCGACTCTTGAAGGTTTAATATTGTTTTTTTTACTTAATATTATATTAAAATTCAAAAAAAAATTATTTAACGGTGAGTTATCTTGTTATTTTTTAATCTTTTATTCAATATTTAGAATTATATCAGAATTATTTAGAGAGCCGGACAAACATATTGGATATATAATTTTCAATATATCCTTAGGAACGATTATAAGTTTTAGCTTTTTAATTTTTGGAATAATTGCATTTAAGATAATTAAAAATGAATCTTTTAGAAAAACTAATTTATAAAAAAAAAGTTATCACACTTGATAAATTCATAGATATTGCCTTATATAACAAGCAATTAGGTTACTACCAAACTAAAAAAATATTTAGCCGCGATGGAGATTTTATAACATCTCCTTTTATCTCTAGTATTTTTTCAGAAATGATATCGATATGGATTGTATCCTATTGGATTTATTTAAAAAAACCAAAACAAATTAATATTTTAGAGTTAGGACCAGGAAATGGGTTTATGATTAATCAAATAATAAATTCATTAAAAAAAATTAAAACTTTTGATGCTAAATTCACTATTTATTTACATGAAAAAAGTGAATCATTAGTTAAAGTTCAAAAAAAAAATTTAAATATTTTTAAAAATATAATCTGGACGAAAAATATTAATAAAATTAAGCAATATCCAACAATCATTATCGCAAATGAATTTTTTGATGCTTTTCCAATAAAACAATTTTTCAAAATCAATACTAAGTGGCATGAACAATGCATTTCATTTAAAAATAATATAAAAAGAATTATTTATTATAAAAATAAGATTAATAATAATTCTCTTAAGAAATATTCAAAATTTTTTAATATTAATAAAAGTAGAGTCATTGAGTATCCAGTGAAAATTGAAAATTATATAAATTCAATTTCCAAAATTATAAAAAAAAATAATGGAATCTTTTTGACTTTTGATTATGGCTATTCTGATAGTATCGGAAAAAATACTTTACGGGCAATAAAAAAACATAAAATTGTTAATTTGCTAAAAGAATATACTGATTGCGATATTACTTTTGATGTTAATTTTAATATATTAAAAAATATTTTTAAAAAAAATAACATTAGACATATTGGAACTGTATCTCAAAATTTTTTTTTACAAAAACTTGGCATTATGGAAAGAGCAACACAAATAATAAAAAAGCAGAACGTTAATGACAGTAAAGATTTAATTTTAAGTATAAATAAACTTATAAATCCGAAAGAAATGGGTAGCACTTTTCAAGCATTAGCTTTTTGCAATAAAGATTGTAAATTTAATATTGGTTTTATCTAATGATTTTTTATTCCAGAAAAATTAACAAAATAAAAGGCATTAAGAGTTTTTTTTTCTCAAGGAACAATGGACAATCAAAAGGAATTTATAAAAGTTTAAACTGCGGGATGGGATCTAATGATAAAAAAAAAAATGTTATAAATAATATTAAAATAGTAGCAAAAAAAATTAATTCCAAATTTAGTAACCTAATTTTACTTAGACAACATCATAGTAATAAAATAATTAATTTTGATAATTTTTTAATAAAAAAAAGATACAAAGCCGATGGAATTATTACTTCAGTTCCAAAATTTTCACTTGGAATTTTAACTGCAGATTGTGTGCCAATTTTAGTTGCGGATAAAGAAAATAAAATAATTGCAGCTATACACTCTGGATGGAAGGGTGCAAATTCTGGAATTATTGAAAACTTAATTAAAAAATTTAAAGAAAAGAAATCAAAAATTTCAAATCTAATCGTTGCGATTGGACCTTGTATTGCAAAAAAAAATTATGAAGTGCAACAAGATTTTGTTAATAAAATTAAATTAAAAAATAAAAATTTTAAAAAATATTTTACAAATAATAATAAAAAAATTTATTTTAATTTACGATTATTTGTTAATGATAAATTTTTAAGATTAGGAGTTCCAAAAAATAATATTGAACATATCAATAAGGATACCTATGATGATTATAAAAATTTTTTTAGCTATCGAAGATCTTTACATAATAATGAGTCAGATTACGGACGATGTATTTCGGCAATTTGTAGATATTAATTGATTAAATAATTATAAAATTATATAAAAAGATCTCATGAAGATTGTATCTGGAACAAGTAGTATCTCCCTAAGTGATCAAATCTGCAAATATTTAAAAACAAAGCCAACGCAAAGAGATATTAAAAGATTTGCAGACTCAGAGGTCTACGTCGAGATCAAGGAAAATATGAGAGGTAACGATGTATATTTAATTCAGTCAACTTCATACCCTGCTAACGACAATATTATGGAGTTACTAATATGTATAGATTCGTTACGAAGATCTTCTGCAAAAAATATAACCACGGTCATCCCTTACTTTGGTTATGCAAGGCAAGATAGAAAAGTTGTACCTAGATCTCCTATAAGTGCAAAATTAGTTGCAAACTTAATTACAAATGCTGGAGCAAACAGAGTTCTAACAATGGACCTTCATGCAAATCAAATTCAAGGTTTTTTTGATATTCCCGTTGATAATTTATATGCAGCTCCAGTTCTTTTAAAACATATATTAAAAAATATTGGAACAAAAAATATTGTTTGTGTTGCGCCTGATGTTGGGGGTGTTGAAAGAGCGAGGGCTATTGGAAAACGATTGAATGCTGGCTTGGCGATTATTGATAAAAGAAGAGAGCGCCCAGGACAATCCGAAGTTATGAATGTTATTGGAGAGATTAAAAATAAATCTTGCATTATAATTGATGATTTAATTGATAGCGGAGGAACAATCTGTAACGCTGCTGATGCTTTAATAGAAAAAGGTGCAAAAGAAGTTTATTGTTACGTAGTTCATGGCGTTCTTACGGGCTCTTGCATTGATAAAATTAAAAAATCTAAAATGAAAAAAATTGTTATCACAGACACAATTGACAATACAAAAAAAATAAAAGGAGTTTCTAAAATAGAGGTAGTAAGTATTGCTCCACTAATTGCTGAAGCTATCAAGCGAATATCTCAATCAACTTCGGTTTCTAGCTTATTCAAATAAATAACAATAACTTGTTTTTTTTTATAACTTAATATAAAACAAGCCGTCTTGATAATATGGAAAATTTAAAGATCGAAGCATCAGAAAGAAAAATTAATACAAAAGGTGATCTTAAAAAATTAAGATTAGAGGGTTTTCTACCAGGCATTTTATATGGTGATAAAGAAAAAAACCTACCTTTATCAATAAAAAAAATATTAATTAAAAAAATGTTAGAATCCTCTAACTTTATGAGCTCAGTAATTGAAATGAGTATAGGCGGATCAAAACATAAAGTTTTAACTAAAGATATCAATTTTCATCCTTTAAATAATGAACCAATACACATAGATTTTCAAAAAATTAAGCCTGGGACAAAAGTAACTGTCAATATTCCTGTAAAATTTATTAATAATGAGAATTGTCCGGGATTAAAAATGGGCGGAGTTTTAAACATTGTAAGAAGAAAAATAGAATTAAGATGTGCTGCTGAAAATATTCCTGCTGAAATTGTAGTCGACTTAGCTAATAAGGAAATGAATGAAAGTATTCACATATCTTCTGTAAAATTACCAGATGGCGCAAAACCTGTAATTAGTGATAGAGACTTTACTATAGCAACTATAGCTGCTCCTACAGTTGTTAAAGAACCTGAACCAGCTGCCGCTGCTGCGGGCGATGTTGCTGCAGGAGATGCCGCAACTACTGCTGAGGGCGAAGCTACTGCTGCAGGCGATGCTAAACCTGCTGATGGAAAAACTAAACCAGGAGAAACAGCAAAAACTCCTGAGGCTGCGAAAAAACCTGCAGCTGCTGCTGCACCTGCAGATAAAAAGAAATAACATCTAAATGTTATTATTTGCGGGGTTAGGAAATCCAGATCCAAAGCATGCAAACAACAGACATAACGTAGGCTTTAAACTTATTGATGCTTTAAATAAAAATTTTGGACTTTCAAAACAAAAACCAAAATTTAAAGGCCTACTAACTAATGGCCAAGTTCAAGATAATAAAGTTATAGTAGTCAAGCCATTAACTTTTATGAATAATTCAGGAATGTGTATTAGAGAAATAACTGATTATCACAGAATTAAAACTAATAATATTTTTGTATTTCATGATGATATGGACATAGAAATTGGAAAAATAAAAACGAAAAATGGAGGATCTAGCGGCGGTCATAACGGCATTAAGTCCATAGATGACTCTATAGGAACAGATTACAATCGTATTAGGATTGGAATAAGTCATCCTGGAGATAAAGAATTAGTAGACAAACATGTGCTTAATGATTTTACAGAAGAAGAAAAGATAATAATAGATCAGGTTATCAAAAAAATATTTAAAAATATAAATCTTCTCATAGAAAAAAAATTAGACGATTTCACTTCTAAAAGTAATCAGTAAGTCTATATGAGTTTTAAATGTGGAATTGTAGGTTTACCTAATGTTGGTAAATCAACTCTATTTAATGCATTAACAAAATCTAAAAATGCCCAAGCAGCTAATTTTCCTTTTTGCACAATTGAGCCAAATATTGGAGTTGTAACAGTTCCTGACGAGAGGTTAGAAAAACTTTCAAATATTGCAAAATCTGAAAAAATCATTCCCACTTACATCACATTTGTAGATATTGCTGGGCTAGTAGCTGGCGCATCAAAAGGTGAAGGTTTGGGCAATAAATTTCTTGCGAACATTAGAGAAGTTGATGCTGTAATACACATGCTGAGATGTTTTGACTCAAGTGAAATACAAAATGTTAATAAAACAGTTGATCCTATAAGAGATTTAGAAATAGTAGAAACTGAAATGATGATTTCAGATTTAGAATCTGTTGAAAAAAGGCTATCTCAAAAAAAAAATAAAAATAATGATATAAATAAAGACACTTTTGATATCTTAGAACATGTTTATGAGTCTTTAAAAAAAGGAATTCGTCCAGAGAAATTAGAGGAAAAATTTGATAAAAAGTTAGTTAAAAATTTAGGAATTCTATCAACTAAACCTAGAATTTTAGTTTGTAATGTGGACGAGGAAAGTGTGAATTTAGGAAATTCTTACTCACAAAAAATTGAAGAAAAACTCAAGAATGATACAGTGGTTATTGTCTCTGCTGAAATAGAACAACAAATTACTGAACTTAAAGATTTAGAGGCAAATGAATTTATGAAAGAGATTGGAATTAAAGAGTCTGGATTAGATCAAATAATAAAAGCTGGATATAAAATTTTAAATTTAACTACCTATTTTACCGTAGGTCCTAAAGAAACTCATGCATGGACAATTGAAAAAAACTGCAAAGCTCCAGATGCCGCTGAAGTTATTCATTCCGATTTTAAAAAAGGATTTATTAAAGCTGAGGTTATATCCTACATAGACTATATTCGGTACTCTGGGGAAGTTGGTGCTCGCGATAATGGAAAATTAAAAATTGAAGGTAAAGATTATGAAGTTGCTGACGGAGATGTCTTACACTTTAGGTTCAACACGTGACCAAATCTTCTTCTTAACAAGATAAACCAAAACAGTAAGAATTAATAAATAAATTACAGTTTTAAAGCCAAGTCTCTTTCTAGCTTCTAAATGGGGTTCTGAAGCCCAAGTTAAAAAAGTCGTCACATCTTTTGCAAGTTGCTCTTGCGTTGCTACGGTTCCGTCTGAATAATTTACAGAGTCTTTATTTAATGGTTTTGCCATTTTAATTTTATTGCCTGCCATATATTTATTATAATAAACCCCGTCCTCGAGTTTTACATTTTTAGGAGGCTTATCGTCATAACCCATTAGAACAGAATAAATATAATCTGCCCCCCCTGCTCGAGCTTTCACTAAAACTGACATATCCGGAGGATATGCACCGCCGTTTGCAGCTCTTGCGGCTTTTTCATTAGCGAAAGGACTGACAAATTTATCAGATGGTTTTCCCGGTCTTTTAAACATTTCTCCGTTATCGTTAGGTCCATCTAAAACTTCAACTTTTGATGCTATAGCCTTTACCTCTTCCTCTGAAAAACTAGGACCGCCAACTTCAGATAAATTACGATAACTTAAAAGATTCATTGAGTGACAGGACGCACAAACTTCTGTGTATACTTGGTAGCCTCTTTGAAGTGAGGCTCTTTCAAATTTTCCAAAGAACCCGTTAAAAGACCAATTTAGTGTCAAAAGTTTTTCTTGTTTCTCAGCAGAAAATGAATCGTTAGTAAAAAAATTTAACAGCAAAAAAGTTAAAATTAACTTCTTCAAAAACATTAAAAAAGCTTAAAAGTTTTAATTTTGCCTTGTTTTTTCCATTGTTCAAACTCATGAATACTATTTGGCATAGGCAAAGGTTTTTCAATTAAAGAAACTAAAGGTGCTATAATCAAGAAAAACAAAAACCAATATGCAGTCCCAACTCTGCCAATAAGAAGATATATTCCTTCAGCAGGCATACCTCCGACATACATTAATATAAAAAAATCTAAAACAAATAAAAAAACAAATTGTTTCCATATTGGTCTAAAAACTGAAGATCTAATTTTTGATAAATCTAGCCAAGGTAATAAACCTAAAATCGCAATGCTACTTACCATCGCAATGACTCCCATTAATTTATCTGGAATGCTTCTTAAAATTGCATAAAAAGGCAAAAAATACCACTCAGGTACAATATGCGCTGGAGTTACCAATGGATCAGCTGGAATATAATTATCAGGATGACCAAGATAGTTTGGTGCGTACATTGTTATAATTACGAATGCGAACAAAAAAATTAACATTGCAAATAAATCTTTGCTAGTGGTGAAAGGAGCAAAACTTACTGTGTCCCTTGTATCTTTTGGCTCAATACCAGAAGGATTATTTGAGCCAACTATATGTAAAGCGATAACGTGAAAAATGACAATTCCTAATATTCCAAAAGCAATTAACCAATGAAGAACATAAAAACGATTTAAGGTAGCATCCCCCACAGCATAGTCACCCCATAACCAAGTTACTATAGACTCTCCAACGAAAGGTACTGCTGAAAATAAATTTGTTATAACTGTTGCTCCCCAATAGCTCATTTGACCCCATGGCAATGTATAACCAAGAAAAGCTGTAGCCATCATTAAGAAAAATATTACAATTCCAATTAGCCACATCAACTGTCTGGGTTCTTTATATGAACCGTAATACAATCCTCTAAAGATATGAATATAAACTGCTATGAAAAAAAAGGAGGCAAAATTCATATGCATGTACCTTATTAACCAACCAAAATTTACATCTCTCATAATTTTTTCTACTGACTCAAATGCCTCTGAAGAAGAAGGTTTATAGTGCATACCTAAGACTAGACCTGTAACTATTAAAAAAATTAAACAGATCATTAGAATTCCGCCTAAACTCCAAAGATAACTTAAATTTTTAGGGACCTGAAAATCTAAATATTCGTATTTAAACATTCTAAATATTGGAAGACGATTATCTATCCAACCGACAACTCCTTTGAATGGAGACCCACCTACTTTATTTGTATGAACTGGTTTATATTCAGCGCTAGTATTTTCTAAATTTTTATCACTCATTATTTTTAACTATCCTAATTTAATCTTATTATCTCCAACAAATTCATAGTTTGGAACCTCTAAATTTGCTGGTGCAGGACCTTTTCTGATTCTGCCTGAACTATCATAATGAGAACCATGACAAGGACAGAACCATCCACCTGCATATTCTCCCTTTCCGCTTATAGGGACACATCCTAAATGAGTACATACACCGACAAGAACTAACCATTCAGATTTTTTTACTCTTTTATTATCAGGTTGAGGATCTTTAAGTTCCTTAAGATCAACCTTTTCGGCATTTAAAATTTCTTCTTTAGTTCTTCTTTTTACAAAAACTGGTTTTCCTCTCCATAAAACAGTTATTTCTTGCCCCTCTTTAATTTTAGATAAATCTACTTCAATAGAAGCCAGTGCTTTTACTGATGCGTCTGGACTCATTTGATTTACAATTGGCCAAACCGCTGCTCCCACTCCAACTGCACCAACAGCAGTTGTTGCAACGGTTAAGAAATCTCTTCTATTTTTTTTCTCTGAATTATTGTTATTTTCTAACATAACTATTTAATTTAATTATTTCTAAACTATTCTCTTTTCCATAGCCAGAATGACGCATAAATAATAAATTTCTTTTATGTATAATATTGCATTATTTCAACCAGATATTCCTCAAAATACAGCTGCAACCATAAGATTGTGCGCATGTTTAAATGCTACTCTGGAAATAATTGAACCCTGTGGATTTCAATTTAATGAAAAAAAACTAAAAAGCATTTACATGGATTATTATGAAAAATGTAAAATTATAAGACATTTATCATTTGAAGATTTTATTGAAACTAAAAATAATAAAAGAATAATTTTATTAACAACTAAAGCAAAAAAAATTTATTATAATTTTCAATTTAAGAGCGATGACACAATTTTATTTGGAAGAGAAAGCGCCGGAGTTCCAGACTCTGTACATAAAATTGTTAATGAAAGATTAAAAATTCCTATCTTTAAAGATACTAGATCTTTGAATGTTGTCACTTCTGTTTCTATTGTGTTATCTGAAGCGCTAAGGCAAAATAATTACTATAATATTTAATGATAAATTTAAATTTTGAAGAAAAAAAAATTGCAGCTGAAAATTGGTTTAAAAATCTTAGAAATTCTATTTGTGCAGAATTTGAAAAAATTGAGTACCTAAAATCTAAAAAAAAAAAACTTTTTAAAAAAAATAGCTGGAAAGCTGGAGGAAATTCAAAAGGCGGTGGCACTTTCGCATTAATTGAAAATGGATCTGTTTTTGAAAAGGTAGGAGTTAATATTTCGACAATCTCAGGAAAATTTCATAAACAATTTAGGAGAAAAATTCCTGGCGCTTTAAATAATCCTAATTTTTGGGCCTCTGGAATATCCGTTGTAGCTCACATGAAAAATCCAAAAGTTCCTGCATTTCATTTTAATACAAGATTTATAGTTACCTCAAAATCTTGGTTTGGTGGTGGAATGGATATGACGCCTTCAATTAAAGACTTAAAACAAAAAAAGTATTTTCATAAAGAAATTAAAAAAATGTGCAATCTTCATGATAAAAATTATTACTCCCAACATAAGAAAAATTGCGATCAATATTTTTATTTACCTCATAGAAATGAACCTAGAGGAGATGGCGGAATATTTTACGATTATCTTAATTCCAAGAATTGGAATAAAGATTTTAATTATACAAAAGATGTAGGAATAACTTTTTTAAAAATATCTTCTAGAATAATTCAAAAAAAAATGTTTCTAAAATGGAATGATAAAGATAAAGAAAAGCAATTAATTAAAAGAGGAAGATATGTTGAATTTAATTTGCTATATGATCGAGGTACAAAATTTGGTTTAAATACCAATGGTAATATTGATGCTATTTTTATGTCGCTTCCTCCAATTGCAAAATGGTAAAATTATAAATGGAAAAAGAACCAATTACTCCTCAGGGGTTGGAAAAGATTAAAATTGAATTACAAGAAAGAATTTCTGTAATTAGACCAAAAATTGTCAATGCTATTTCTGAAGCAAGGGCTCATGGTGATCTTAAAGAAAATGCTGAGTATCATGCAGCAAAGGAGGAGCAAGGACACAATGAAAGAAGAATTCAAGAAATCGAAACAACAATTGCAACGGCTAATATTGTAGATGTTACAAAAATTAAAAATGATAACAAAGTAATATTTGGAGCAACAATTTTTTTGCTAGATATGGAAACTAATGAAAAAAAAAAATACAAAATTGTCGGTAAAGATGAAGCAAATGCAAAAGAAGGTCTATTATTCTATAAATCTCCAATTGCTTTAGAACTGGTCTCAAAACATACTGGTGACTTTGTATCTGTCAAAACTCCAACGGGAGAAAAAAACTATGAAATTATTGAAGTTAAATATATCTAATCTCGAGTTAAATATTTTTTAAGTTTAATTTAAAGTTATTTTTAATCCAATAATTTTTAAGAAAATCTAATTTTTTTCCAAGTTCTAATCCTTGTTTAAATCCCTTTTTCATTAAAAAATTTCCAGTAATAGGAAATCTTGGGACCTTAAATCTTTTGATAAATTTCCTATATTTTTTTAAAGTATTTATGTTCATCTCTTTTTTTAGACAAAAAATAAAATTTAAAAAGTCTAAAGCTAAATCTTTTTTATAAAAATATATTTGTCGCTTAATAATTTGGTAATTGTAAGGCTTTTTTTTAAGAATTTTAAATTCTTTATAAATTAAATTTAGATAATGTTTATCCTTATTAGATAACTTAAATTCTCTCAAAAAATGGGATATTGTTTTATCTTTTCCAATTAATAATATTGAAATTAGTTGTATATAACCAAGATTTAATCGTACTTTTTTATTTAAGACTTTAACTTTATTTAATCTATTAAAAAATTTTAGTTTGTATACTTTATGAATAACATTTTTAAAATAATTATTATTGATAATATTAAAAAAATTTTGATTCTCTAAAATCTTTTTTAACTCTATAAATAATCTTTCTCTTGAAATTAATTTTAAAAACTTAATATTTTTATTAATAATTTTTATAATATTTCGATCATTAATATTATAATTATAAACTAGTGAAAATCTTATAAACCTTATAATTCTTAAATAATCCTCTTTAATTCTTGATTCTGGATTACCAATAAAATTAATTTTTTTATTTTTTAAATCTTTTAATCCATTTACAGGATCAAAGATTTTACCAGATTTATCACAATAAATTGCATTAATTGTAAAATCTCTTCTCAAAGAATCTTCTAACCAATTCTTAGTAAGCTTTATTTCTGTATGTCTACCATCAGGATTTATATCTTTTCTTAATGATGTAATTTCATATTTATAATTTTTAGATAAAGCTGTAATCGACCCATATTTAATTGCTAAATCTAAAACTTTATATTTATTTTTGAGTAATATTTTTTTAACTATTTGCGGCTTATAAGTAGTGGCTAAATCAATATCTGTTGTAAGTTCACCTTCTAATGCTTTTCTTACACAGCCACCGACAAACTGCGTGTGAACTTTTTGACTAGATGGGTTTAAAATGGAAATTATTTTTTTATTTTCTTTTGAAAATAAAAATGTTTTTTTCATTAAAAATATTAGTATAATTCTATTTTGCCAGAGATTGTATTATTTTTTTCCAATAATTTTTTAAATAAAATTTTTTCTTTTCTTACATTTATTGCAAAATATATATTATTATTAATTTCAAAACCAAATTGCCCATAATAATTTAATTCTCCAATTAGGATAATAAAATTAATATTTTTTGAAGTAATATCACTTATACTTTTGTTTATTAATTCTCGACCTATTCCTCTTCCTTTATATATTTGGTCAACTATTAAAGGTCCCAACATCAAACCACTCTGGTCTTTTATTTTGCAATTAAAATATCTAATACTTCCTATTATTTTATTACCTTTATAATAAACTTTTGAATACTTTATATTGGGTATAAGGCCATCTCTTAATCTAAAACTTGGTCTGGCATATCTTCCTGGGCCCAAAACATTTTCTTCAAGTAAAAGAATTTTTTTATTATCTAATTTTTTTTCTTCTCTAATCACAATATTTGTTTAAGGCTTGGCTGGGGCTCCAGGATTCGAACCTGGGATGGCGGGATCAAAACCCGCTGCCTTACCGCTTGGCTAAGCCCCAATATTTATTTTAGAGATAAGGTTATATTATTTTTGCTTTCCTTATCCAATAACTTTTATAATGTTTTTTTAGAACATAAATAGCTTTAGCTAGCTGTACGTTATTTTGAAAAATAGCAAAGCAGGCTGATCCACTGCCAGTCATTCTTGCTAATTTACAACCTTTTAATTTCTTTAGTGAAATTAGTAATTTTAATATGACACTATTATTTTTAAAAGCACTTTGTTCTAAATCATTTCCTTCATAATTTAAGAATTTAAATAAATAATTTAAATTTAAAATATTCTTCTTTAATAGTGAAATTTTATAATTATTACTTTTTGAAAATATTTTATTGGAAAGGTAAATTTTTTTCGTAGGGTTAAGACAATTTGGGTAAACTAGTAACAAATTAAGTTTTGGCTTCTTATTAAATGTATAAATTTTATTACTTGCTCCGTAAAGAAGCTTAAAATTAGTATTTAAACATGGCTCTACATCAGCTCCTATTTTATTACATATTAAGGAAATTGTTCTTCTTTTTAGATTTAATTTTAATCGCTTATTAAAAAAATTAAGTAAGGCAGAAGCATCCGCTGACCCCCCTCCCAATCCAGAGCCTAGTGGTAAATTTTTTATAATTTTTATTGTAAATTTATGCGCATTAAATTTTGGATATTTTTTTAATATATCTAATAATTTTAATACTGAATTATGAGTGGTACTTATTCCTTTTGAAAATTTTCCTGTAAAAATTATCTGATTATTTGTATTACTAGAAGATATTAAAATTTCGTCGTAAATATCAAAAAAACAAAATAATGTTTCTATTTGATGATACTTATTTTTTAATTTTTTAATTACTTTTAAATATAAATTAATTTTACCATAAGCCTTAAGACTTGTTTTTATAAACATTTTCTAATCCAAAAATTATTTTATTATTAATGGCTTCTTTTAAATCTTTTTCAATATTTTTTAACTTAATTGCATTTTGCCAAACATATCTAGCTTGTATCTCTTTTCCATTAGTCCAAAGAACATCTCCGTAATGATCATAAATCACTGCTTCAGAAGGTTCTTTCTCATAAGCTATTTGTAAAAGTTCTTCAGCCTTATCAAAATCTTTTAATAAAAAATATGCCCAACCTAATGAGTCTAAAATATATCCCTGACCTTTACTAATACTAACGGCTTCAATTAACATTTCTTTTGCTTGATCTAAATTAATTTTTTTTTCTAACCAACTATATGCCAAATAATTTAAAACCTCAGCCTGCTTAGGTGAAATTTTAAGAGCTTTATAAAAGTTTTTTTCAGCATTATCCCAATCACCCGCTCGCTCTTGGCTTATGGCCAAGTTATAGTAATAATTCCAATCACTGTTTTTTTTAGCATTTAGTAATTCAATTGATTTTTCATATAATACTATTGATTTTATATAATTTTTATTTCCTCTTAAAAAATTTGCGAGTTCGAAATATTTTTCAGACATAAAAAAATCATTTTTATTTAAAAAGTTCTCAAGTAAATTAATTTGCTTGTCTGAGCTAGTATTTGTTAAAAATTTTAATCTTGTAAAATTAGCATACCAATAAAATTCTTTTCCTAATTGTTCAATAACTTGGATTTCCTTTTCCGACTCTTCAAAATTTTTTAACAAAATAAGATTTTCAATTTTAAGGACTTTATTTGATAAAAAGTTGGGGTTCAAATATTCACTTAAATTTAAATAAAAATTTGAAATCTGCACTTGTTCATAGTTTTGATAAAAATTTGAAAACAAATAAAATAATTCAGCTAAACCATGGTTAATATTTTTTCTTTTATAAAATCTATCTATTTTATGAAATTTATTTTCACGGACATCTAAAAAAAGTTGCTTAAATAGCAAATTTTCTGACCCAATCTCAATGTTTTGATCAATTATTTCTTTAATTTTTTCTTTTTTATTTTTTTCTAAATAATAAGACAAATAAAAATAGTTGTATCTGCCTAGTTCTTTTTTATTAATAATCTCATTATGGTACAATTCAATATTTTTTTGATTATCTAGATATAAATTTATTAAAATTTTTTGTGTTAGAGAAATATTTTTAAAACTTGAATTTAATCGATTGATCTTTTCATTAATATCATTTGTGTTTTTACTAGGTAAATCTGCCCATATATTAAGAAACTGATATAAATCAATTAATAACGGATCGCTTAGATTTTGCTTCGGTAAGGAAATATAATTCTTTAATTTTGAATATCTCTCTTTTTTAAAATCATGAACAAATAATACAAAATTATACGGATATAATGATTGATAAGATTTATCTAACTTTTTTATAAATATATAGGCTTCTTCAATCTTGCCATTATTAACAAGTGCTTCAACGTACTTAAGATTAAAATCTGAATGATAATGACCTAAATTTTCAATATTACCAAAAAAACTGTAGGCTTTTTGAGAATCATTTTTTTGTAATGATATGTTGCCAGATAAATAATTAGAAAAATAATTTGAATTTTTTATTAATTCTTTTTTATTATCTAAAATATTTGCATTCAAATCAGAATTATTTACTATAAATAACAATAAAATAATTAATAAATAAGTCTTTTTATTCATATAATGTATAAAAAAAATTTGAGTAACAAAACTATAAACCTCCTAGAATACTATTCAATATTAAATATTACTAATTTATTTTCTGATACAGCAATAAAATCTAAGAAACAATTATTAATTAATAAAGAACAGTACATTTTTGAGTTGTTTAAAGAAATTGGTGTCCAACTAAACATAAAAAAAATTAATAGTTTTTTTTACAAAGGAAATCTAAATTCCAAGATTATGATACTTGGCGATTGTCCAAATGATGAGGATATTAAAAATCAAGAAATTTTTTCAGGATCTAGAGGTGAACTCTTAAACAAAATGTTATCTTCAATATCCCTTGAGAAAGAAAAATACTATTTATCAAATATTTATTTTGAAAAACATAATGATAAAATAAGTAAATATAATTTTTATAAAGATATTTTGATCAAACATATAAAAATTATTCAACCAAAATATATTTTATTTCTTGGTGAAACTGCCGCTAATTTTTTTAACAATTCCAACAAATTAATATTAGATATCAGGGGAAAATGGGGTTCAATTATTATTAATAATGATAAAATTAATACATTTGCTACTTTTGACCCTGAAATATTATTAAAAAAACCTGAAAATAAAAAATTATCATGGGAAGATCTTAAAAAATTTAGGAATGAAATATTTAATAATTAATGAATTTTTCTTTTGATCTAAAATTTGGTAATAACATAATCGGCGTAGACGAGGTCGGTAGAGGGTGTCTAGCTGGACCTGTTTTTGCAGCTGCTATCAGATTAGATCAAGATAACTTTCCCAAAGAAATTAATGACTCCAAAAAACTCAGTATACTTCAAAGAATGAAGATATTTAAAGAACTTACAAAAAAATGTGAATACAGCATTGGCATCGCTTCTGTTAAAGAAATTGAAAAATTTAATATTTTACAATCTTCTTTACTTGCAATGAACCGGGCTTTAAAAAAAATTAATATTAAAGATCATATTATTCTTGTTGATGGGAATTTTTCTCCGGATAAAAATAAAAATATTAAGACAATTGTTAAAGGTGATCAAAAATGCATATCTATTGCAGCAGCATCTATAATAGCAAAAGTTTCTAGAGATTTATTTATGGCAAAATTATCTATAAAATTTCCAAATTATAATTGGGAAAAAAACTGTGGTTACGGAACTAAAAAACACTTAGAAGCAATTAAAGAATTTGGCATAACAGAACATCATAGGAAGACTTTTTCTCCAATACACAACCTATTGATAAATTAAAAATTAAGACACAATTAATATGAAGACAAAAGTTGACTGAGGGAGTCTTCTAAGATTATTTTCTCTTCTTAGTTGTATGACAATAATTAGAGATACTATCGTTCTTGGGGACTCAATAAAAGAATTGAAAAAAATACCTGACGAAACCTTCGACTGTATTTTTGCAGACCCACCTTACAATCTTCAATTACAAAATAGTTTAGAAAGACCTGATCATTCCAAAGTTAAAGCTGTAAATGATGAGTGGGATAAATTTGATAATTTGAAAAAATATGATGAATTTTCTAACTCTTGGATCAATGAATGTAAAAGAATTTTAAAGCCTAATGGCACAATATGGATAATTGGCACTTATCATAACATTTTTAGATTAGGTAAAATAATACAAGATAAAAATTTTTGGATTCTCAATGACATAATATGGAATAAAAAAAATCCTATGCCTAACTTTAAAGGAACAAGATTTACTAACGCTCATGAAACATTAATATGGGCTGCTAAAAGTAAAAAATCAAAATATACCTTTAACTATAAATCATTAAAGTGTTTTAACGATGACAAACAAATGAGATCAGATTGGGAATTGGCTCTTTGTACTGGGAACGAAAGAATAAAAAATAATGAAGGAGATAAAATTCATTCAACTCAAAAACCAGAAAGTTTATTGTACAGAGTTATCCTATCATCGACTAAAAAAGACGATTTCATATTAGACCCTTTTTTTGGAACGGGAACAACGGGTGCTGTTGCTAAGAAACTAGGACGAAATTACTATGGAATAGAAAGTAATAAACAATATTTTCAAACTGCTGAAACTAGAATAAAAAAAATAAAAAAAATTGATGATAATTTTCTAAAAACTATAGAAAATAAAAGAAACGAAAAAAGAATACCATTTGGGTATTTAATAGAAAGTGGAGTAATAGAACCTGGATTAAAATTAGTTGATGCTAAAAATAAAATTCAAGCACATGTAATGGCAGATGGCAGTATTCTATATAAAGATATTACAGGATCTATTCATAGCGTTGGTGCTAAAGCCCAAGGAACCGAAAGCTGTAATGGCTGGTCTTTTTGGCATATAAAAATGGAAAATAAACTATATCCCCTTGATCATTTAAGAGAGAAAATCAGAAAAAATAACTAGAACTTCTTGGATTATAATTAAAGATCCACCCAAACATAAGTTTTTTTGCTAAAAAAGACTTTTCTATTAATTTGAAAATAATCCCTCTTAGAAAAACAAAAAACGGATTTTTTAGATGAAATAAAAAAACATTTAAATGCGATCTAAGAATTATTCGTCTAACTCTGTTATTTCGCTTATTAAAGTAAAATACTCCAAGATTACTAGTAATATTCTTATTAATTTGCTCATACAAAACATAGGAGTCTTCTATTGCTAATGCTGCACCCTGCGCCTGAAACGGGACTGTGCCATGAGAAGAGTCTCCTATGAAAATTTGATTGTCTCTGTAAAAAACTCTTTTTTTTAGAGAAAATATTGGCCAGCGGTATACTTCATGAAGTGTATCTAGCATTTCTCTTAAAATTTTATTTTCTGAAGAAAATAAAGTTCTAAATTGATCCACTGGAAATGGAATTGAATAATTAGTCTCACCACTTGCTAATATTGTTTTTTCTGACGATTTACTAATTCCTGTAAAGCTTAGGTCATTCTGATTATTAATAAAATAAGAAACTAAATGTTTATTATCGTTTAACCACAGACGAATAACATCATTCTCTAAGGAATATTTTGAATAAAAATTCTTTAGCACTCCTCTGTAAGCATAAAAATTTGTTTTTGAAATAATATTATTATCTAACCTGGATCTTGAAAACATTCCATCTGCTGAAACTAGTAGATCACAATAATCTTCTGATCCATCATTAAATTTTACTCTAATAATATTATGATCCTTAATAGTTTGCACAACTTGTTTACTATAAAAAATTTCTTTTGAAGATAAATTTTTTTCTAAAAATTTAATTAAAATATTTCTGTCACAAGTTAGATAGGGCATTTTATCACTAACAATATTTTGAAGATTAATTCTTACTTCTGATTTGCTATTAAAATATCTAGAATTCAATGAGTTAATACTTAAATAATTAATTTTATGAAAATTATTATTTAAAAAAAATCTAGAATCCAAAAAATCTAAAATTCTCACTGCATTTGGAGTTAATTGAATGCCTGTGGGTCTTGTTAGCTTTTTTTCAAAACTTTCATATATTCTAAAATTATTAAAATTATTTTTTTTTAGAAAATTAGCTAAAGTTAATCCAGCAATGCCTCCACCAACAATAATAATTTTTTTAAACATATTTGATATTTTCCGTTCTAACTAATTTTATAAATTTTTTTGAAAAATTTGATAATAAAGAATTATCTATTTTATTGAAATGTATCCAGTAAAATTGATTATCATTTATTTTTAAGATTCTTTTAAAAAGAACAATTTTAATTAACATTTTAATATTAGAAATATTATGAACAAAATCCCTGTTAATTATCTTTGGTTTTCCTTCAAAAAAAAAATAATTCTTTTTAAAATCTATATTAAATAAATTTTTTTTATATTCAATTAACGGAAGGTTCACAAAATCTTGTAATAATTTTTTCTTACTTTTTAAAAATAAAATTTTATTTTTTTGTTTAGCATATAATAAATAATATCTTTTAATATTAACTTTTTTTTTTAGAATTTTGTAATTAAAATCTTTTTTTTTAAAGGAAATACAATTTTTGTTTACAGGACAAATATTACATCTTGGGTTTTGCGGTATACATATTAAAGCTCCCATCTCCATTAATGCTTGGGCAAATAAAGAGAAGTTTTTTTTTGATTTAATCTCTTTTAATTTTAATAAAATACTATTTTTAAATTTTTTTTTATTATTTTTATAACCAAATAATCTAGCTATAAATCTTTCTACATTTCCATCTATGCCAATATAATCTTTATTAAAAGCTATAGCCATTATAGCTGATGCAGTATAGTCGCCAATTCCAGGAAAACTCTTTAAAATTTCAAAATCAGCGGGCAATCTTCCGTTATATTTAGATTGAACTATCTTTGCCGTTTTAAGTAAATTTTTTGCTCTAGAATAATATCCAAGACCTTGCCAAAGTTTATACACCTTTTTTAATTTTGCTTTTGATAATTTTTTAAAATTTGGAAAGACTTCTATAAAATTTGTAAAAAAAGGAATCACTGTTTTAACTTGAGTTTGTTGAAGCATAAACTCGCTGACTAAAACTTTGTAAATTTTATCTTGAAAACCTTGATAACTTCGCCATGGCAAATCTCTTTTATGATTATCGTACCAAGCAAGAATTTTATTTGATAATACATTTTTCATGGTGCTAGATAAATCCTCAAATAAAGCATTTGCTCAGGGTTTGAGGCCTTTGCAAAGTTTATTATCAGAAAATGTTAAAAAAATACTTAAAAAAGATGGCTTTATATATTTTGAAATAATTAAAAATTGGAAAAATATTGTTGGAGAAAAAATGTTTAAAGATGTCTCTCCTGTAAAAATTAAAAAAATTAATAATGAAAATATTCTCTCAATAAATGTCAATAAAAATGTAATGATAGAGATTGAATATTCCAGAGATCAAATTATTGAAAAAATTAATGGCTATCTTGGATTTAATGCAATTCATAAAATACAAATTAACTCTATAGATGCGTCTTTTAAAATAAAAAAAAGATTTATACTAAGTGATAATATTTTAAAAAAAATTAATGAAATTAAAAATAAAAATTTAAAAGAAATATTTCTCAAACTTAATAAATAAAATTATTATGGTTACGATTAAAAATTATGTAACAAAAATTTTAGTTTTTTTTTGTTTTTTAATAATTAGTTCTTTGTCTTATGGACAAAATAAAGATGAAATATTTATTGGAAATAAAAATGCAAAAGTAGAAATTAAAATTTATAGTTCATTTACATGTCCTCATTGTGCTAACTTTCATAAAAATACCTATCCAAAATTAGTGGAGGAATATGTTAAAAAAGATCTAGTAAAGATTACCTTCATTGACTTTCCTCTTGATATAGCTGCGTTAAATGCATCAAAAATTGTTAGATGCTCAACAAAAGAATCGAGTATCTTGTTAATTGATGAAATTTATAAAAATCAAAATAACTGGTCAGCTGGAGATAAGATACAGGAGATTAATAAAAAATTATTTTTAATCGCTAATAAATTTAATTTATCTAATGAAAAACTTTCAAGCTGTTTGCAAGATCAAAAACTGGAGGATAAAATATTAAATGATAGAATTGATGGTCAAAAAAAATACTCTATTAACTCTACTCCTACAATTGTCATTAATGAAAAAAAATTTGAAGGAAATGCTACTTTTGAAAATTTATCAAAAGAAATATCAAAAAAATTGAAATGAAATTTAAAAAACTAGAAATAGTTGGTTTTAAATCATTTGCTGACAAGACTCATTTATTAATTGAAAACGGGCTGACAGGAATTGTTGGGCCAAACGGCTGCGGAAAATCAAATATTGTAGAAGCATTAAGATGGTGTATGGGCGAAACTTCTGCAAAAAGTCTTAGAGGCAGTGGAATGGAAGATGTGATCTTCTCAGGAACATCAAACCGTCCCTCTAAAAATATTGCTGAAGTTAATATTCTTTTAGAAAATAATGAAAATATTTCTCAATTCAGAGATACTCCTGAAATAGAAGT
>VHCC01000008.1 GCA_016882185.1 Candidatus Pelagibacterales bacterium
AAGAGGTAAATGTGAAATTTCTTTGTTTTCTTTTATTTCCATAAGAGAAACAGGCTCTATGAAATCTTTATGATATGCAACTTTAACTGCTACAAATTTTTTTTCTTTATCTGTTGGATCAATAAATGCTGTTTTGATAACTTTAACTATTCCAATAATTTTCTTATCTTCATTGGAATGGTAAAAAAAACAATGATCTTCTAGTTTCATTTGTTTTAAATAATTTGCAGCTTGATAATTCCTAACCCCATCCCAAATAGTTCCTTTAGAGCCTGCTTTTTTTTGATCATTAAATGACCATACCGAGGGTTCAGATTTTATTAGCCAATAGTTCATGTTATATTTTTTTAATTTTTAAGAAGTGCCTGTGTCAAAACAAAGCCAAACTTATTCATATAAATCAACAACTTTTTAAAATTAACAACGCTAAAAACTAATATTTTACCCCCGCCCCTTTTAAAAAAGGCGCCTCAGGATCTAACGGCCATCTTGGCTTTGCAAGGACCTCAAGGTTATCCTCAATCCCATTTTTAAATCTTTCAATTCCAGCCCAAGCAATCATTACAGCATTATCACTACAAAGTTCTGTGGGTGGGAAAAAATTTTCAAAGCCCATCTCTTTGCTTAATTTATGTAAATTATTTCTAATACTTTTATTTGCAGCAACTCCACCTGATATTACAAAAACTTTTTTATTTTTTTTATATGTAGAATTGAATTCATTCATCGCAGATTTACATTTAACATTTAAAATTTCATTGATCGTTCTTTGAAAAGATGCAGCAAGATTTTGTTTATCTTTTTCTGATTTTATCTTTGATGATAATTGTAGAATTGCTGTTTTTAAACCTGCAAAAGATAAATTACATCCTGGATGATTCAGAATGGGTCTTGGTAATACATAAGCATTTTCATTTCCATTTTCTGCAAGTTTTTCAATTTTAGGTCCTCCTGGAAATTCAAGACCAATCATTTTTGCCGCTTTGTCAAAGGTCTCGCCAAGTGCATCATCTATGGTTGTTCCAATCCTCTTATATCTCCCAATGCCTTCAACAATTAAAAATTGCGTATGTCCTCCAGAGACTAACAACAGCAAGTAAGGAAATTCTATTTTATCAAAAATTCTTGGTGTCAAGGCGTGTCCCTCTAAATGATTAATTGCAAGGAAAGGTTTTTTTAAAATTCCAGCAATACTTTTTCCAGCACTTAAGCCAACCATTAAACAAACTAACAGACCAGGACCTGCCGTTGCTGCAACACCATCTAATTTTGTAAATTCACATTTACTATCTTCAATGGCTTTTTTAATAATAATATCAATTTTTTCGGCATGAGATCTTGCGGCGTTTTCAGGAACTACTCCTCCAAATTTTAAATGTTCATTAACTTGGCTAGAGACTATATTGGATAATATTTTTACATTTCCCTTACTATCTTCCCTCACAACTGCAGCAGCAGTTTCATCACAACTAGTCTCGATTCCAAGGAATGTTAAATCTTTTTTCATAGAAGTATTGAGTGTGATCACCTGTCGCTATAAAAAGTAGCGCTAATATACAGCAAAATGCTATTAAATCAGCAAAATGTTAAGAAATAGAAATATTATCATAGGAACCAGAGGCAGCAGACTATCCCTTGCCCAAGCTGAACATCTTCGAGACGAACTTTTGCTTGCTTATCCTGGAGTAAAAGCTGAGCAACTAATTATTAAAATTATAAAAACTTCGGGCGATAAATTTAGAACAGAAAATTTAGGAATGATGGGAGGTAAAGGACTTTTTGTCAAAGAGTTGGAAGAGTCTTTACTAGAAAAATCAATTGATGTTGCTGTGCACTCATTAAAAGATGTACCAACTTTTTCATTAAATAAATTATCTCTTGCTTGTTTTTTAAAAAGAACAGATGAGCGAGATGCATTCTTGTCTCCTGTTGCAAGTTCATTTGCCAACTTAAAATCAGGATCTACGGTAGGGACTTGTTCAGTGAGAAGATTTTCGCAATTAAAAAGACTTCGGAATGATTTAAAGATTGTTCCTATTAGAGGAAATATCGACACCAGAATTAATAAGATGAAAGAGGGAATTTATGACTCCATAGTGCTAGCAGCATCTGGATTAAAAAGATTAGGATTTCATAGTGAAGTAAGAGAATATTTTGAGAAAGATGTAATTATACCATCTGCTGGACAAGGAATAGTAACTGTCCAGTGTAGAGACGAAGATTTAGAATTAAAAGAAATTTTAAAAATCATAAATGATCAAGAAACACAAATTTTAGCTGAGGCGGAGCGTTCTTTATTAAAAACATTAAATGGAGCTTGTGATACTCCCGTTGGAGCAAATGCTATTATCAATGATGAAGGTGAATTATTTTTGCAAGCAGAATTGTTATCTTTGGATGGAAAAAAATCTTTCAGAGCTCATAAAACTGGAATTATAGAAAAAGCAAAAAGTATAGGAATTGATGTGGCTGAAGAGATTTTATCTAAGGCTGGAGAAAATTTTATTATTTCGGAGACAAAACTTGCACATACTATTCACAAAAAGTCAGAATAGTTCTGAGATTTTAATTAATAAATTAATTTTAAAAGGTCATAAAATAACTAATTTTTCAATATTTAATATCAAACCCATAACAATACCTGATATTAATTTTAAAAAATTTACCTCAATTATTTTTACAAGTTCAAATTCAATTCATAATTTAAAAAAATTGAATAATATTGATCATCTTAAATGTTTTTGTGTAGGTGAACAGACAGCCGACACAGCAAAAAAAATTGGATTTAAAAATATACAAGTCGGTGGGATAAATTATTTTAAACTGCGTGATTTTATTTTTAAAAATTGCGATAAAAATAAAGAGAAATTTATTTACATTAGAGGAGAATTTATCTCTAATGATCTAGAAAAAGATTTTAAAGAAAAAGGCTTTTTTTTAGAAAGCATCATTAATTATACTACCGAGCCAAATTTAAATATTAATCCACAATTAATAAAAGATTTAAAAAATAAGTTAATAGACGTTATTTTTGTTTATTCAAAAAGAGCTGCAGATCAATTACTGAAGATAATTTTAAATAATAAAATTGCAAATGATTTAGATAATTGTAGTTTGTTTTGTATTAGCATTAACGTTGCAAATACTTTAAAAAGATTAAAGTGGAAAAAAATTAAAATTTTTTTGCCAGGCGAAGAAGAGTTATCATTACTATAAAGGACTTTTAGTGATCATAGATGGAAAAAAATTTGCTCAAAAGTTAAGAGTTAAAATTAAAAAAGAAATTAAATTTATAAAAAATAAAAAAAAAATAACACCAGCCCTTACGGTTATTCTTGTGGGGAATCATTCTCCGAGTGAGATTTATGTTAGAAACAAAGAACTATCAGCCAAAGAAGTCGGTATTAATTCCAAGGTTTTAAGATTTAAAAACTCTATCTCTGAGACAAAATTAATTTCAGTTATTAGAAAATTAAATAAAGATAAAAGAGTTCATGGAATATTAGTGCAGTTACCTTTGCCAGATCATATTCATGGTCATAAAATTATTGAAGAAATTGATCCTAGAAAAGATGTAGATGGTTTTCATCCAATTAATGTTGGAAACTTATCTTCAGGAAAAGACTCTTTAATTTCTTGTACACCGCTTGGATGTTATTTGATGATTAAGAGTGTTAGAAAAAATTTATCAGGGCTTAATGCATTAATGATTGGTAGATCTAATTTAAATGGAAAACCCATGACACAGTTATTATTAAAAGAAGATTGCACTGTTACAATTGGCCATTCCAAAACAAAAAATTTAAAGGAATTATGTAGAAAAGCTGACATTGTTGTTGCTGCGGTGGGTAAAGCAAATCTAGTGAAAGGCGACTGGGTTAAAAAGGGAGCCATTGTAATTGATGTAGGTATTAATAGAGTTAAGAATAAAAATAGTTACAAAATAGTAGGAGATGTTGAATTTAAATCTGTTGTTAAAAAAGCAAAAGCTATAACACCAGTTCCAGGCGGTGTTGGCCCTGTAACAATTGCGTGTCTTTTAAATAATACTCTAAAAGCTTTTAAGAATATTAATTATTTA
The DNA here is from genome assembly GCA_016882185.1 of Candidatus Pelagibacterales bacterium. GTDB lineage: Bacteria > Pseudomonadota > Alphaproteobacteria > Pelagibacterales > Pelagibacteraceae > Fontibacterium. Next base: position 4,082 of record VHCC01000008.1, read on the forward strand.
TCTTCTAAGTAGGCGAGCGTTCTTTTTAATAAAGTTTTCCACTCTTTTTTTATTAAATGTTTTATTTTCCTCAAAGGAAACATTTTTCATTGAATAGATACTTTTACTAGAAATTCTTGAAACAATACTTACGTTTCCCTTATAAATCTTCAATTTAACTGTTCCCTGAACTCGAGATCTTTTTTGGTCAATAATTTTTTGTAATCTTAATCTTTCATTTGAATACCAAAATCCATTGTAGATTAGTTCTGCAAATCTAGACATAACAGCATCTTTTTTATGTGCAGTCTCCTTATCTAAAGTAAGAGATTCTATAGCTCGATGAGCAAACAAAAGAATAGTTCCCCCTGGTGTCTCGTAAACACCTCGAGATTTTATTCCAATAAATCTATTTTCAACAAGGTCTACTCTACCAACACCATTTTTTCCGCCAATATTGTTTAATAGTGTTAGTAATTTGCTTGGAGAACATTTTTTATTATTAATACTTACTGCATCACCATTTTTAAAACCAATGGTCACATAGGATGGTTTATTTGGAGCTTTCTCAGGCGAAACTGTTCTTTGAAAAATAAACTCCGGAGCCTGTTTTGATGGATCTTCAAGAATTTTACCCTCTGTAGAAGTATGAAATAAATTATCATCCACAGAGAATGGCGGAGCCCCTTTTTTATCAGATGGCACAGGAATATTATTTTTTTTAGCATATTTAATTAGATCACTTCTTGATGCAAAATCCCAATCACGCCATGGAGCAATAATTTTAATTTTTGGATTAAAATAATAATAAGCTAGTTCAAATCTTACTTGATCATTTCCTTTGCCGGTTGAACCATGGGATACAGCATCAGCTTTAAATTTTTTAGCAACTTGAATTTGACGTTTTGCAATAAGGGGTCGAGCAATAGAAGTCCCAAGTAAATAAATTCCTTCATATAAAGCATTTCCTCTAATCATTGGAAAAATATAATCTTTTACAAAAACATCTTTTAAATCTTCGATAATAATATTTTTAACGCCAAGATTTTTTGCATTTTTAATTATTTTCTTTCTATCAATTTCTTGCCCAAGATCTGCTGTGTAAGCAATAACTTCAGCTTGATAGTTTTCTTGAAGCCAGCGTAAAATTACTGAAGTATCGAGACCGCCAGAATAAGCTAAAACAATTTTTTTAACTTTTTTTCCCATTATTTATGAACTGAAATTACATTTCTTTTTAGCGGCTTCATATGCATCACTAAATCCATTTAATGAGAATGTGTCGATCGTTTTTGTTCCTCTAACTGAGGTTGCGGTAACTTTAGCTTGTGTAGATTTTCTCATAAGTTCTATCAAAGAAATTTCGTCTTCATATTTTGTAAGCCAAGCAAAATTATCTTCCGTTTCAAAGTTGAATTCCTTTTTCTCTATGGCAAGATTGACTTTAGAGGAGGCTTTATAATTGTAACCACTCGTAACGCTTATTTCATTTTGAATTTTGTCGTTAGCTCTAAAACTTACAAAAATTCGAGACTCTGCTCTATTTAGATTTTTGGGATCAGAGGCTATGGGACTTGATACAGCATAGCAAACTTGCTGACCATTAATATTAGTATTTTGAGCAGTCCAGTTTTTAAATTGTCCATCTAATTTGATTTGAGAAAATATTTTTTGTTCAAAAGACAAAAGACAAATTATGGAAAATAATAAAACTCTTAGGGACATGGGTTTGAATATTTTAATTGAACATTATTAATGTCTTTTATTACATCATTAGTAAGCGACAGATCAATACTATCAATATTCTTCTTTAGTTGATCCATAGATGTTGCGCCAATAATTGTTGAAGTTACAAATTTTTGAATAATGCAAAATTGTATTGCCATTTGTGCGGGATCAATATTGTGTTTTTTAGCAACTTCGCAGTAAGCCTTAACTGCTGGCTCAGTATTTAGAGTTCTGTATCTATCAAATCTATTTCCCCATAAAACTTCTCTTGATCCAGCAGGTTTTTTTCCACCTAAATATTTACCACTTAAATGTCCACCACCCAAAGGAGAGTAGGCAAGTAATCCAATTCTTTCTCTAATTGAGATTTCTGAAAGTCCAACCTCATAACTCCTATTTAAAAGACTATAAGGATTTTGAATTGTTATTGGTTTTGAAATATTATGTTTTTCAGCAAGTTTGATATATTGACTTGTGCCCCAAGAAGTTTCATTGGATAATCCATAATATTTTATTTTTCCAGCTCTAATCAAAGACGCCATTGCCTCCATTGTTTCAAGAATTGGAACTACATCGTTAGTTTCAGTATGTTCATATTCAAGTCCACTGAATACATTTAAAGGTCGATCCGGCCAGTGTAATTGATAAATGTCTATATGATCTATTTGTAAGTTTCTTAAACTATTTTCGATTGCAGAATTTATTTGTTTTTTATTAAGCCGTGTTTCTTTTTCACCAGGTCTAATCCAATTCATTCCAGATCTTCCAACAACTTTATCTGCAATAATAATTTGATCTCTTTTTTTTGTTTTTTTTAACCATAGACCAATAATTCTATTTGTTTCACCACACGTTTCCTTTGTAGGAGGTATTGAATATAATTCAGCAGTATCAAAAAAATTTATACCTTTAGAAAAAGCATAATCCATTTGCTCAAAACCATCCTGCTCGGTGTTTTGCATGGAGCCCCAAGTCATTGTGCCAAGACAAATTTGGCTAACGTTTAAGTCAGTATTAGGTATTTTATTAAATTTCATAATTTTTTATTTCAAAAAACCAATGGAATAGCCTTTTTTTAAGCTTCTTGAAAAGAACATATTTTAACATTATGTATTTGGTCAAACAAACATATAGGTAAAAAAAAATATGAATTTAAAGTACGGTCAAACAAGAGCTACGACACGTGTAGAGTCAGGTGCCATAGATCAGGGCCTTAGATCCTACATGTTGAAGATCTACAATTACATGGCATCAGGAGTTCTGGTGACAGGTTTTGTGGCGTTATTCTTATTTAAATATTCGGTAGTAACAAATGAAACAGGTTCGATTACTGGCTTAACGAGCTTAGGTAATGCTATCTATAACTCTGGATTAATGTGGGTGATTGCCCTTGCTCCATTAGGCGTTGTTATGTGGATGAGTTTTGGACTTGCGAAAATGAGCGCATCAAAAGCGCAAACACTGTTCTGGGTTTTTGCAGCTTTAATGGGCGCATCACTTTCATCAATTTTTATGGTTTATGTTGGAGCAAGTATCGCTCGAGTATTTTTCATAACAGCAGGAACTTTTGCTGCAATGAGTCTTTATGGATACACAACTAAATCTGATTTAAGTAAGCTCGGATCGTTTTTGATGATGGGTTTAATTGGAATAATAATTGCATCAATTGTAAATATTTTTCTTAAATCCTCTCAGATGGAATTTATAATCTCAATACTTGGTGTTTTAATTTTTGTTGGTCTCACAGCTTATGATACACAAAAAATCAAAGACATGTATTTTGATGGAGGAGATTCTGAAGTAATGGCAAAAAAATCTATTATGGGTGCTTTAACACTTTATTTAGATTTTATTAATTTGTTCATTATGCTTCTTAGAGTATTCGGACAAAGAAGAGACTAATTAATTTATTTTTTTATAGCCCCAAAGATTTGGGGCTATAAACTAGATGAACCAATCAAATTTACTAAAGCCTGACTGGTCAAAAATACCAGCTCCCAAATTAGACGTATCTCTAGAATATTTAAATAATTTTATAATTCCGGAAATAAAACTTCAAAGCACAAGCGGAGATGAAATTGATTTGTCAAAATTAATTGGATTAACGATTATTTATGTTTACCCCATGACAGGCCAACCAAATGTTGCGTTACCGCAAGGATGGGATGAAATACCGGGGGCGAGAGGCTGCACGCCACAATCATGTAGTTTTCGAGATAATTTTTCAGAGCTTAAGAATTTAAATATTAAGAATATTTTTGGACTTTCAAGTCAGACTACTAAATATCAAAAAGAAATGTCAGAAAGACTTCATCTTCCTTATTCTATTCTTTCAGATGAAAAATTAATATTCACCAATGCTTTAAAGCTACCTACCTTTAAAGTAGATAATATGAATTTAATTAAAAGAATAACTTTAATTTTAAATAATAATAAAATAATTAAATATTTCTATCCCGTATTTCCTCCTGATCAAAATGTAAATGAAGTAATTTCTTGGCTAAAAAAAAGATAAATATTTTTTAAATTACCCAAACATTAAACCTGCAATACCAACGAACAAATATAAACCAAAATAAAAAATTATTAGAACCAAAGTCCAGTAACAATTTACTAACCTATTTTTAAAAATTTTTTTATTTATAATTATTTTAGACTCTTTGGGTTCCCAAATTGACTTTTTAAATTTTTGCGTATCATAACTATATTTCCAGTAATCTTGACTAGTTTGATCTTTATCTCCTGTTTCATATTTTTTTAAATAATTTGATATAAAAATTAATAAATAGATTGCTACCGTCAAAATTAAAATTGACCAAAATGCTTTTATTCCTAAAATAAAGAGTAAAATTATTGCTCCAGCTATAAGTATAAATGGATTTTTCATTTAATCATTTTTCTTAAAACTAAGAAAATTGAAACTAATATAAGGGGTAAAAAAATAGCACCTATATAACCATACTCATCTAAAACCCAATTTAAAAGAAAGAGGAAGCAGGCTATCCCAGCCAAAACAGATAGTAAGTAGATAATAAAATTGTTTTTCATAAAATTATTTTAATTTAATTAGATAATAATTTCATTAAATTTTAAATTATTATCTTTAATCTTACATTAGTTTCTTGAGCATTTTTTTGAACAATACTTAACAAAATCCCAATTTTTTTCCCATTTTTTTCGCCAAAAAAATTCTCTATTGCAATTAAGGCAAATTTTTTTTGGTAATTGATCTTTTTTTCTCAAGTTATTTAATGATTTTCAAATATCTTTTTGAACATTTTTTCGAAATGATTTTTAAAATAGAATTTAAATTATCTGAAATTTTAATAACTAAACCACTTGAATCTTTTAGTTGATATTTATTTTTATCTTTTTGATTAAGTATTTTTAATATTTGAAACAAAGGATTTTCAGTTGCTTTTCTATAAATTTCAAAACTAATTATATTTTTACCCATGAAAATACCATAATCTTTCCATTCGCCTGCAGATACCATGGATCCATACAAATTTAGAATTTCTTGAAGCTCTTTTTTATTGAAAAAATTTTCTTTATTAAAATTTGTATTTTTAATAAGCTGTAATTTCATTGATCAATTCTATATTTTTGAATTAACGAAACTTGCATTATTGTAAATATTAAAGTGATTGGAATTAATCCAAAAACTTTAAATTGTACCCAAAATTCTTCACTTTGAGTTCTCCAGATAATCTCATTTAATAATGCTAAGAAAATAAAAAAATATAACCAGCGCTTATTAAGTATATTCCAACCTTCATCAGTCATTTTTATGGAACCTTCAAATAAATTTTTAAGTAAAGGTTTTTTTAAGAAAATTTCTCCATATAAAAGAATAACTGCAAAGATAAGATTTACAATTGTTGGCTTCATATAAAAGAATATTTTATTGTCAAAAAGTAATGTTAAACCACCAAAGGCAGTGACAATAATTGCTCCTAAAACTGGGATTGTTGGTATTTTCTTATCTATTCTGTAAACAAAAAATACCGATATAATAGTTGCAATAATTAGTGGCATTATTGCATAGATCATTCCATGTTTTTTATAAAAATAAAAAAAAATTAATAGTGGACCTAAATCTAAAAAAAATTTTATGAGACCTTTATTCATTAAGTTTTTAATAATTATTAATATAATTATTTTAAACATTAATTCATCTTTAGCAAAAGAATTTAAGTATGATGTCCGCGCATATAATTTGAATGTTATGGATATAGTTTTTAATATTGATGATGAGATCAATAATAAGATTACATTTAGTGCCGAAAGTGTAGGCATCGTTGGTTTTTTTGTAAAAGTTTCTGCAAAATCTAAAGTTGAATTTAATGATAAGGAAAAAAAAACTTGGAAATATGAATATCGTTATGAAAAACCAACAAGTAATAAATATAGGTTAAACAAAATTAATTTTTCTAAAGAAAAAGTCATTAACTTTGAAACAGACCCGCCAAGAAGTGAGGATTTATCCAAAAAAGTTTCTTATAAAAAAGAAGACTATTTTGGTGTGATCGATCCCATATTTGCAGTAAAAAAATTATTTTTAATTGATAAGAAAAATCTTGATTGTAATAAAAAAATTAAAGTTTTTGATGGTAATAATTTTTATTATTTGGTTATGAAGAAAGAAAATATGCAGATAGATTTTGATTCAGTTTTTTCTAGCTATAAAGGAAAATTACATAAGTGCATTTTAACTTATCAACCAATATCTGGTCATATTCCAGGGGATCCAAATTCTCCAGAACAATTTAAAGTGGATCTTTATTTTGGAATTGTTGGGGATAACTATTTTCCAATTTATGCAACAACCAAAGGAAAAAAAGGAATAAGACTTAAGATGTATCTTGATACAATAAAGTGACCTATTGAATTTTTTATAAGAATCACTACTTTAAATTTACATGCTAGAAAAAAAATTAAACAAAGCCAAATTCTCAATTGGAGAGGTGGTTAGACACCGTTTGTTTGATTTTAGAGGCGTGATTTATGATGTTGATTTTCAATTTAATAATTCAGAAGAGTGGTATCAATCGATTCCAAAAGCTGCTCGACCTAGAAAAGATCAGCCCTTTTACCACTTATTAGCTGAGAACGATGAGATCACCTACGAGGCTTATGTTTCGGAACAAAATTTAGTAGTTGATGATCCAAATGAGCCTGTAAGACATCCTTTAGTAAACGAAATATTTAAGGGAAAAAGAGGAAATCTTTATTTTAAGCCCTCTAATTAGTCACAGTTTTTACTGCCTTAATTAAAACAATTTTAACGCAAAAGTTAGACAGATTAATTTATTAATTTTAAGTTAATACCTAACTGAGTTATTTTGATCCCCAATCTCCCTTATCTCAGTTAGGTAAACTTCTAATCTACCCAAACTTGTAGTAAAAAAAACTAACTTAATATGTTTGGAATATTTAAACCAAGGACTTTTTTTAATTTAGCAAATAATAGTATTTTTTGGTTAAAAATAATTTTTGCTTTCACGCTTGTTGTTGGTTTAGTTTTAGCATTAGTTCTTTCCCCAATCGATTATTTACAAAAAGATACAGTTAGAATTATGTATGTGCATGTACCATCTTCGTGGATTGCTCTATTCATTTTTTTAATTATTGGAGTTTCATCATTTATAAGCTTAATTTTTAAAATTAAAGTTTTTTCAATTTATGCAAAAAGTTTAGCTCCTATCGGGCTAGTTTTTTCTTTAATATCAATTGTGACAGGATCGTTGTGGGGTTATCCAACATGGGGAACTTTTTGGAGTTGGGATGGTAGATTAACTTCGATGCTTGTCTTGGTTCTCAGTTATGTTTTGTATGTATCGTTGTGGTCGTTAATAAAAAATTATAATTTAGCGGAAAAAATTACGAATATAGTTGGAATAGTAGGATTAATAAATATCCCTATTATTAAATTTTCAGTTGTATGGTGGAACACACTGCATCAACCCGCGAGTATTACGCTAACTGCCGCACCCACCATTCATAGTTCAATGTTAGCCCCATTACTAATTATGTTTTTTTGTTTTTGTATTTTATCGTTAATAATTTTCTTGATTAGGTATAAGTATGAAATTATAAATTTCAGAGTTAATAAAAAATGATTTTAGAATTTTTCACAATGGGCGGTTATGGTTTTTATATCTGGCTTTCCTATGCCTTTGCTACACTATCTTTAATTTTTCTATATTATCGTTCTGTAAAAAAATTAAATTCAATAAAAAGGATTGAATATATTTACCAATCTGAAAAAGCCGAAAGTCTTTCTATTTCAGCGCAGGTGAACAGATTTTAGTTTAATATCTAGTTTAGTGTCGATATCTTCCTATTGTATTCTAAAAGCCAGATATGATTTTAAGCAAATCCACTAAAATTAGATTAAGATTTTTTTCTATAATATTTACTATTGTCTCAATCATAATTTTCTTTGTTTACGATAACCTGCAAAAAAATATTGTGTATTTTTATTCGCCCGAAGATTTAAAAAATCTATCTGTGACACCTACAAATAAAATCAGACTAGGGGGTTTGGTTAAGCAAAATTCTTTAAAGGCGAATGCAAATTCTTATGTATTCATCATTACCGATTTTAAGAACGAAATATTTGTTGAATATAATGGTTTGTTGCCAAATTTATTTGCAGAGGGAAAAAGTGCGGTAGCAGAGGGTGTTCTGAGGGATAAAAAGTATTTTGTTGCAAGTTCGATCCTTGCAAAACATGATGAAAATTATATGCCCCGCGAGATTTCTAATACTTTAAAAAAAAATGAATTAAAAAAATAATATGTTGTTCGGTTATATTGGAAATTTAGCTTTATTTCTTTCTTTAATATTCAATGTATTTTTAATTTTTTCTTCAATTAAAACTATTAAGAATAATAATCATATAAATCTTAAAAAAATTAATTTTTTAAACAATTCAGTTTTTTATTTATTATTAATTTCTTTTTTAATTTTAATATACTGTTTTACTACTTCAGATTTTTCAAATGTAGCTGTTTACAAAAATTCTCATACCGAAAAACCTTTAATATATAAAATATCTGGCGCTTGGGGAAATCATGAAGGTAGTATGGTATTATTTATTTTAATACTCTCTTTTTTCTCTTTTATATTTTTTAGATCAAAAGTGAGTGAACAGTTAAGATTTTATACAATTTTTTTCCAAGCAATATTAATTTCAATTTTTTTAATTTTTTTAATTTTAACATCTAATCCTTTCGATCAGATTGATCCAAAACCTTTGCAAGGGCTTGGCTTAAATCCAATTTTACAAGATCCTTTGCTGGCAATTCATCCTCCATTTTTATATTTCGGTTATGTTGGTTTTTCTTTAGTTTTTAGTTTTACTCTTGCTGGTTTAGTTACAAATAGTTTTGATAAATCCTGGAGTCAGTATGCAAATTTTTGGATTATTTTACCTTGGTCTTTGCTTACTATTGGTATTGGCCTAGGGTCATTCTGGGCTTATTACGAATTAGGCTGGGGTGGATATTGGTTTTGGGATCCAGTTGAAAACGCCTCGTTAATGCCATGGCTTTCTGCGACGGCTTTAATTCATTCTAACATTGTAACTTTAAAAAAAGATAAACTTCACTCTTGGACAGCTTTGCTTGCAATATTTACATTTATAATGAGTTTGCTTGGAACCTTTCTTGTAAGATCAGGAATTCTCAATTCCGTTCATGCTTTTGCAAATGATCCATATAGAGGAGTATATATCTTGAGCATGATTTTATTGATTACATTTTTTTCTCTGGCTATTTTTATAATTAAAAATCCTAAAAAAACTTTGAACCAAGAACATTTTTTTTTGCAAAAAGATAATTTTATTTTATTAAATAATTATTTTTTAATTTTTTTCCTTTCGGTTGTTTTGGTTGGGACTGTTTATCCAATAATTTTAGATGCAGTAAGCGGACGAAGTATTTCTGTAGGTCCAGTTTATTATCATACTATTTTAGCACCTTTTTTGTTTATCTTTCTATTTTTTATGTCTCACGGCCCTCTTTTAAGTTGGAATAAGCAGGATAAATTTTTGCAACTTAAAAATATTAAAATTTTTTTACCAATTTCAGTGGTTACTTCATTAATAATCATTTTTTGGTTTTTTGACCAAAAAGATATAACTCTAATTTTAGGATTGTTACTTTCAATCTATTTAATCATATCTGTAATATTTGATTTAATTTCCCAGAAGGCATTGAAACTAAATTTTGGAAGATTAACGTCTCACCTTGGTTTTGGGATATTAATTTTTTCTATTTTTATTAATGCATATTTGTCCAAAGAAATAAATACATCCATGAAAGTAGGAGATGAAATAAAAATTGAAGAATTTACCATAAAATTTAGCAGTATAAATAAAAACAAAAAAGATAATTACGAGGAGGTTTTTGGTAATTTTTTAGTCTCAAACAAAGATGAAAAAGTAGAGCTTAGCCCATCAATTAGAAAATATAATCAGCCTGCCCAAATAACCTCTGAAGTAAGTATAAAAAGTAATTTTATAGCTGATTATTATTTTGCAATAAACTTATCAGAATTTGAAAAAGATAAAATTATGGTTAGATTTTATTTCAAGCCTTTAATGTTTTGGATTTGGTTCTCTATATTATTAATAGCGCTGGGAGGTTTTTATCAAAGTCTAAGATTTAAAAATGAACCAAAAATATAAAATTGTAATATTAGGCGCAACTACCGTCATAATTTTCATTCTTTTTTTAAAGGCTATAAATACTGACAAAGTTTATCAACCTAATCAGATGGTAAATAAAAAAATTCCAGAAATTATTTTAGAAGATTTTAATAATAAAAATAGTAAAATAGATCAGAATATTTTTTCGCAAAAAGATTTTGTTCTAATAAATATTTGGGCATCCTGGTGTGTTCCATGTCTCATCGAACATCCATTTTTGATGAGTTTAAAGAACAAAAATAAAATTGATATTATTGGCATTAATTATAAAGATGAAAATACCAACGCTCAAAATTTTTTAAAGAAATATGGCAATCCTTATAGTCGTATTGGTGTTGATAAAAAAGGAGAGGTTACAATTCAATTAGGTGCTTACGGCGTTCCAGAAACCTATGTGTTAAAAAAGGGTTTAATTATCTTTAAACATATTGGTCCTATTAATGAAGATATTGTAAACAAAATTTTAGAACTTAAAAAATAATGAAAAAAATTATTTTTATAATTACATATTTAATTTTATCTAAACATGCCATTTCAGCAAATGAAGAATTAAAAAATAAAATTTATAAAAACATCAGATGTATTGTTTGTCAAGGACAGTCTATTTATGACTCTGATACCGATTTTGCCATCGATCTTAAAAAATTAATCTCAAAAAAACTAGAAAATGGAGAAAATGAAAAACAAATTTATGATTTTTTAATAAGTCGATACGGTGAATGGATTGTATTTAATCCAATATTAAGTTTCCATAGTTTAGCACTATGGCTAGTGCCCTTCATTATATTATTAATTGGAGGTTTTTTAATATTTAGATTTAACTATAAGAAAAAAAATTAGATTTTTTATTGCTTTTAGATAAATTTTATTAAATATGTGCTTCTATTATGATTAATTGTGTAAAAATTTTTTTTAAAATATTTTTGTTATCCTTTTTTTTAGTTTCAACCTCTAAAGCAGAAGGTTTTACTTATTCGATTGGAAATTTTGATCATAGTGATCAAAAAAAGAAGGCAGCTTTTTTTCAATTAGACTATGATTCAGACAATACTTTATTCTCCTCTCCAATTGGTAACTTTAAGCCAGTAATTGGATTTTTATTAACAGAGGATAAAGCCAAATATGGTTTTGGGGGAGTAAGATTAGATTATAAATTAGCTAATAATTCTATTTTAATTAGCCCAAGCTTTACGCCAGGTCTTTATGGTAAAGGGGATGGAAAAGATTTGGGTCACGTTATTGAATTTAAAACACAAATTAGAGCTGCTTTAAATTTAACTTCTAGTTCAAATATTGGTGTTTCTTACAGTCATCTTTCAAACGCAAGTTTAGGAAATAAAAATCCTGGCGCAAATAATTATAGTATTAGTTTCCAAAAAAATTTCTAAATTAATATGTCATTGGTGAGATGTTTTAATGTTGATGATTTTAGAAAGTTAGCGAAAAAAAGATTACCTTCTCCCATTTTTAATTATATTGATGGTGGCGCGGATGATGAAGTCACATTAAAGAGAAATACATCTGCATTCGATGATTGCAATTTAGTACCTAATGTTTTGAGAGATGTTAGTTCAGTTGATATGTCTACAACTGTTTTAGGACAAAAAATAAATATGCCTTTATTTTTAGCTCCTACAGCGATGCATAGATTATATCATCATGATGGTGAAAAAGCGACCTCAAGGGCCGCAGAGAAATTTGGAACTTTTTTTGGCATGTCAACTATTGCAACAACAAGTATTGAGGAAGTTGGAAATTTAACCAGCGGGCCAAAATTATTTCAACTTTATATTCACAAAGACAGAGGTCTCACAGACAATTTAGTAGAACGTTGTCAAAGAGCTAATTTTAAAGCCCTGTGTTTGACTGTTGACACTATAGTTGCAGGTAATAGAGAAAGAGATCATCGCACAGGATTTACAACACCTCCAAAATTAACTTTAGCTAGCTTAATAAGTTTTGCTCTTCATCCAAAATGGACAATTAATTATTTAATGCATGAAAGATTTAAATTACCTAATCTTCCTCACACAGAAAAAGGTGGTCAATCTATAGAAACGTCAGTGATAAATTATATTAACAGTCAATTTGATCCAACAATGAATTGGAAAGATGCAGAGTATGTAGCAAAAAAATGGAAAGGTGCATTTGCTTTAAAAGGAATCACGTCCGTTGCAGATGCAAAAAAAGCTGTAGATATAGGAGCGACTGCAATTATGATCTCCAATCATGGTGGAAGACAACTTGATGCCTCCATGTCACCTTTTGATGTACTTGCAGATATTGTGGATGCTGTCGGAGACAAAATTGATGTAATTCTCGATGGCGGTGTTCGAAGGGGAACTCATGTTTTAAAAGCGCTGGCCCTTGGAGCTAAAGCTTGTTCTTTTGGTAAAGCTTATTTGTATGCACTGTCAGCTGGTGGGCAAGCTGGTGTTGAGGCAGTTCTTAAAATCATGCATGATGAAATAAAAAGAGGAATGACTTTAATGGGCTGTAGAAATGTTAAAGAACTCACAAAAGATAGTTTGATTTTCAGAAAAAGATGAAATTAGCCAATACTTTGCAAAAGCTCGGCACAGAAAATGCCTTTGTTGTTCTTGCAAAGGCAAAAGCTCTTGAAGCACAGGGGCGAGAAATAATTAATTTAGGAATTGGCCAACCAGATTTTAGAACACCAAAGTACATTGTGGATGCTGCAAAAAAAGCATTAGACGATGGGCATCACGGATATACCCCAGCCACTGGTTTATTAGAATTAAGACAGGGAGTATCTCGTCATATTAAAAAATTGTATGGTGCAAGTGTAGATGCTTCAAGAGTAATTATTATGCCAGGGGGCAAGCCAACAATGTTTTTTGCAATATTAATGTTTGGTCAGCCTGGTGCTGAGATTATCTACCCAGAGCCAGGGTTTCCAATTTACGAGTCGATGATTAATTATTCTGGCGCAAAAGCAATTCCAATGTATTTATCTGAGAAAAATAATTTCTCATTCAAAGCAGAAGAAGTCTTAAAATTAATTAGTAATAAAACACGTTTAATGATAATTAATAATCCACAAAACCCAACAGGGGGTCTTATTGAAAAAGATCAAATTGATAAACTTGTCGAGGGTTTAAAGAAATTTCCAGAGGTTGCAATTTTAAGCGATGAGATTTATAGCCGACAAATCTACGATGATAAAAAAATGCCCTCTTTTTTTTATTATCCAGAATTATTTGATAGACTAATTGTTCTAGATGGCTGGAGTAAGACATATGCAATGACAGGCTGGCGCTTAGGTTGGAGTGTATGGCCAGACAAAATTATTGAAGATGTTACAAGATTATGTGTAAACGATCACTCATGTCCGAGTTCCTCAACTCAAATTGCAGGTCTTGCCGCATTAGATGGACCCCATGAATTTTTAGATGAAATGATGAGTCAGTTTGATAGAAGAAGAAAATTAATTGTGGATGGGTTGAATAGTATTAAAGGCATTAATTGTAATAATCCTGGCGGTGCTTTTTATGTTTTTCCCAATATTAGCGGGACAGGAATGAATGGTAATGAGTTTGCAGATAAATGTTTAAATAAAGCCGGTGTTGCAATTATCCCAGGCGTCAGCTTTGGTAAATCTGCTAAAGATTTTGTTAGATTTAGTTTTGCTAATTCATATGAAAATATTGAAAAAGCTTTAGAAAAAATTAAAAAAACTGTTGTCAAAT
>VHCC01000009.1 GCA_016882185.1 Candidatus Pelagibacterales bacterium
ATACTTCCTCTTGTTGGGATTGTATCATTAATAATAATTATTTTATGAGCACTTATCAAATTATTGATCACGAATATGACGTTATCGTTGTGGGAGCTGGTGGCTCAGGGTTAAGAGCGGCTGTAGGTTTAGCTGAAGCTGGACTTAAAACAGCATGTATTTCAAAGGTATTTCCAACCAGAAGTCATACTGCCGCTGCACAAGGCGGAATCTCGGCTGCATTAGGAAATATGTCAGAGGATGATTGGCGTTGGCATATGTATGATACGGTTAAGGGAGCTGATTGGTTAGGCGATCAAGATGCTATTGAATATTTATGTAAAGAAGCTCCAAGGGCAGTTATTGAGCTTGAAAAATATGGCGTTCCTTTTAGCAGAACGGAAGAGGGAAAAATTTATCAAAGACCATTTGGAGGAATGACTGCAAATTATGGAAATGGCATTGCACAAAGAACTTGCGCTGCTGCTGATAGAACGGGACATGCAATTCTACATACCCTTTATGGACAAGCACTTAAAAAAAATACTGAATTTTTTATAGAGTATTTCGCATTAGATTTATTAATGCATGACGGAAAGTGTCGTGGAGTTACTGCTTGGAATTTACAAGATGGTACCATTCATCGTTTCAGAGCCAATATGACAATTCTTGCAACGGGTGGTTATGGAAGAGCATATTTTTCAGCAACTTCCGCTCACACTTGCACAGGAGATGGAAATGCAATGGTCTTAAGAGCAGGTTTGCCATTACAAGATATGGAATTTATTCAATTTCATCCAACAGGTATTTATGGTGCTGGATGTTTAATTACTGAAGGTTCTAGAGGGGAAGGTGGATTTTTAGTTAATTCTGAGGGGGAAAGATTTATGGAAAGATATGCTCCTTCAGCAAAAGATCTCGCATCAAGAGATGTGGTTTCAAGATCTATGACAATTGAAATTAATGAAGGTCGGGGAGTTGGTAAAAATAAAGATCATATCTATCTTCATTTAAATCATTTAGATCCAAAAGTTTTACATGAAAGACTTCCTGGAATTTCTGAATCTGCAAAAATTTTTGCTGGAGTAGATGTAACAAAAGAACCAATACCAGTTGTACCTACAGTTCACTATAACATGGGAGGTATTCCAACTAATTATTACGGTGAAGTAATTTCAAAAACTGAAAATGGTAAAGATATTATTGTACCAGGTTTAATGGCAGTGGGTGAAGCAGCCTGCGTTTCTGTGCATGGAGCAAATAGGTTAGGATCTAATTCATTGATTGATCTTGTGGTATTTGGCAGAGCTGCTGCAATGCGAGCTGCAACAATAGTAAAACCAAATTCAAAACATGAAACAATTCCTGAAAGCGAAACCCAAAAATCAATTTCAAGATTTGATAAATTAAGAAATTCAAATGGTGGTACACCAACTTCTGTACTTAGAGATAAAATGCAACGAACAATGCAAAAAAACTGCGCAGTTTTTAGAGATGCTAAAATTTTAAAAGAAGGAATGGAAGAAATAAGAAAACCATGGAAAGGAATGGATGATATTTCAGTTTCCGATAAGTCTTTAATTTTTAATACAGATTTAATTGAAACATTAGAGTTTGATAACCTAATAAGACAATCACTCGTTACAATGGCTTCCGCTGAAAATAGAAAAGAAAGCAGAGGAGCACACTCTAGAGAAGATTTTAAGGAAAGAGATGATGATAATTGGATGAAGCATACACTTGCTTGGCAAGATGGAGAGAAAGTAAAAATAGATTATCGAAATGTTCATAATTTTACCTTATCTAATGAAGTGCAGTATTTTCCGCCGAAAGCGAGAGTATATTAATGGTTCAGTTCGCTTTACCCAAAGACTCTAAAATTGTTGAGGGTAAATATTTTAAAGACAAAACTAATGGTAAAAATTTAAAAAAAATAAAAGTTTACCGATGGGATCCTGAGACAAAAGAAAATCCAAGACTAGATACTTATGAAGTTAATATGGATGAGTGTGGGCCAATGGTTCTTGATGCCCTTATTAAAATTAAAAACGAAATTGATACTACATTAACTTTTAGAAGATCATGCAGAGAAGGTGTTTGCGGTTCTTGTGCCATGAATATTGATGGGGTTAATGGCCTTGCTTGCACAAAATCAGCAGTAGACATTAAAAATGAAATAAAAGTGTATCCCCTTCCCCATATGCCAGTAATTAAAGATTTAGTTCCAAATTTAAATCAACTTTATAAACAATATCAATCCATTGAACCTTGGTTGCAAGTTGAAAAAAAAAGTAATGGAAGTGACAAAGAGATATATCAATCAAAACAAGATAGAGAAAAATTAGATGGGCTTTACGAGTGTATAATGTGTGCATGCTGCTCAACATCATGTCCAAGTTATTGGTGGAATAGTGAGAAATATTTAGGGCCAGCTGTTTTGTTACAAGCCTACCGATGGATTATTGATAGTAGAGATCAGGAAAGAGTTAAAAGGTTAAAGAAAGTTGCAGATGAACTTAAACTTTTTAGATGTCATACAATTATGAACTGTACTAATGCATGTCCTAAGGGATTAAATCCAGCAAAGGCAATTGGCTCCATAAAAAAAATGCTAGTCCAGCATAGCAAAGATTTATAATTTTTTTACTTCATTATTTGACAGCTTAATTTTATCCTTATATTTTCATATTAATTTAAATGAAAATTATAGAGCACTTTGTTAACGGTAAATCATTTTCTGGTTCCTCAAAAAAAACCTCTGAAGTCTTTAATCCAGCAACAGGAGAAGTTTCAGCTAAAGTAAATCTCGCATCAAAAAAAGATGTCGACGATGTAGTTACAATTGCAACTAAAGCATTTGCAACATGGTCACAGGTTCCTCCATTACAAAGAGCAAGAATCTTATTTAAGTTTAAAGAATTAATAGAGAAAAATTCAGATGAGTTAACAAAAATAATCGTTTCTGAGCATGGCAAAGTTTATGATGATGCGAAAGGATCATTAACAAGAGGTTTAGAAGTTGTTGAGTTTGCCTGTGGAATACCACATTTGTTAAAAGGTGAATTTACAGAAAATGTTGGAACTAATGTTGATAGTTGGTCTATAAGACAGCCCCTTGGAGTTTGTGCTGGAATTACTCCATTTAATTTCCCAGCAATGGTCCCAATGTGGATGTTTCCATTGGCTATAGCTTGCGGAAATACTTTTATTTTAAAACCTTCTGAAAAAGATCCAAGTTGCCCTTTGAGATTAGCAGAATTGTTAAAAGAAGCAGGTTTGCCAGATGGAGTCTTTAATGTTGTAAATGGAGATAAAGAGTCCGTAGATGCTCTGCTTTTAAATCCAAATGTTAGCGCAATTAGTTTTGTAGGTTCAACTCCAATAGCTAAATACATTTATGAAAATGCAGCAAAATTTGAAAAGAGAGTTCAGGCATTAGGAGGAGCTAAAAATCACTGCGTAGTAATGCCAGATGCAGATTTAGATCAGGCAGTTGCAGGACTTATGGGAGCAGCATATGGCTCAGCAGGGGAAAGATGTATGGCGCAATCGGTCGCAGTTGCCGTTGGAAACATTGGAGATGAATTAGTTAGTAAACTTACTAAAGAAGTAAATAATTTAAGAGTTGGACCTGGACTTGATAAAGGAGTGGATATGGGTCCATTAGTTACCGCTCAACATTTAGAAAAAGTTACGAGTTATATTGATTTAGGGGTTAAAGAAGGTGCAAAATTAATTGTTGATGGAAGAAAAATTAAAAAGCCACAAGGATATGAAAAAGGGTTTTATTTAGGAGGCTGTTTATTTGATCATGTAAAAGAAAATATGAGAATTTATAAAGAAGAAATATTTGGACCTGTTCTTTCGGTTGTAAGAGCAAAGAACTTTAATGAAGCCGCAGATTTAATTAATAGACATGAATTTGGTAACGGAGTGAGCATTTTTACTAGAGATGGCGACAGCGCTAGAACGTTTTCAAGTCATATTAAAGTTGGAATGGTTGGTATAAATATTCCAATACCTGTACCAATGGCTTTTCATAGCTTTGGTGGTTGGAAAAGGTCATTGTTTGGTGATCAACACGTTCATGGCATGGAAGGAGTGAGATTTTATACTAAATTAAAAACTATTACTTCAAGATGGCCTTCTGGTATAAAGGCGACTTCAAATTTTACAATGCCAACAATGAATTAATAGTATGCGAAAAAAAATATCACTTATAGGATCAGGACAAATTGGTGGAACTTTGGCTCACTTAGTTTCTTTAAAAGAATTAGGCGATGTAGTTATTTTTGATATTGCAGCGGGTTTGCCAGAAGGAAAATCATTAGACATTGCTCAATCAGGCGCTGTTGAGCGATTTAATGCACATCTTAAAGGCACGACAAGTTATGCTGATATTGAAAATTCGGATGTAATTATTGTAACTGCTGGTGTTCCAAGAAAAGAAGGAATGAGTAGAGATGATCTTTTGGGAATTAATTCAAAAGTAATGAAACAAGTTGGCGAAGGAATTAAAAAATACTCTCCCAAAGCATTTGTAATTTGCATTACCAATCCTTTAGATGTTATGGTTTTAGCATTACAAAAATATTCAGGTTTACCTGCTGAAAGAGTTGTTGGAATGGCAGGGGTTTTGGACTCTTCGCGTTTTAGATTATTTTTATCAGAAGAATTTAAAGTTTCTATTGAGGATGTAACCGCTTTTGTCTTAGGAGGTCATGGAGATACAATGGTTCCACTTGCTAGATACTCTACAGTTGCAGGAATACCAATTCCAGATCTTATAGATATGAAATGGTCTACTAAAGAAAGAATAAATAAAATTATTCAAAGAACTCGAGATGGCGGAGCTGAAATAGTAAAATTATTAAAAACAGGTTCCGCTTATTACGCTCCAGCTAGTTCGGCAATTGAAATGGCAGAGGCATTTTTAAAAGATAAAAAGAAAATTTTACCATGCGCAGTTTATTTAGATGGCGAGTATGGAGTTGATGATCTTTACGTTGGAGTGCCGGTTATAATTGGTGCAAAGGGTGTTGAAAAAGTTATTGAGATTAAGTTTAATCCTGAAGAAAAGGAGATGTTTCTAAAATCAGTTGATTCCGTTAAAAAACTAACCCAAGATCTTTTCAAACTTGATCCAGAAGTTGCAAAAATTAAAACTATTAAGCCAAAGTATTAGTTTTTAATGAATATTCACGAACATCAGGCAAAAGACTTAATAAAAAAATTTGGCGCTCCCGTTTCAAAGGGAGTTGTTATTTTTAATTTAAATGAAATTGATGAAAAAATTAAACAGTTAACTAGTAAAATGTATGTGGTTAAAGCCCAAATACATGCAGGAGGCAGAGGAAAAGCTGGAGGCGTAAAATTAGTTAAAAGTATCGATGAATTGAAACAAAAATGCAAAGATTTACTTGGAAAAGTTCTTGTAACCCATCAAACCGGACCACAAGGAAGAGAAGTTAAAAGATTATATATAGAGGAAGCCTCAGATATTAAAAAAGAATTTTATTTATCATGTTTAGTCGATAGGGCATCTTCAAAGATTGCATTTATTTCTAGTGCCGAGGGAGGAATGGATGTTGAAGAAGTTGCTGACAAAACTCCTGAAAAAATAATTACAACACGTGCTTCATTATCAGCAAAATTAAGAGAGGAAGATTTAGATTCAATTGTAAAACCTTACAATTTAAGTGGAGAACAAAAAAATCAGGCAAAAAAAGTTGCTCAAGCTCTATACGATACTTTAGTAAATACTGATGCAAGTCTAATTGAGATTAATCCACTAATTCTTACAACTGAGGATCAAGTTAAATGCTTGGATGCAAAAATAAGTTTTGATGATAATGCACTTTTTAGACATCCAGAAATTAAAGAACTTAGAGACTTGAATGAAGAAGACCCAATGGAAATTGAGGCTAGCAAATATGAGCTGGCTTATATTAAATTAGATGGAAAAATTGGTTGCATGGTTAATGGTGCAGGTCTTGCAATGGCAACCATGGATATCATAAAACTTTACGGTTCAGAGCCTGCAAATTTTTTAGATGTAGGTGGTGGAGCAACAAAAGAAAAAGTCTCTGCAGCATTTAAAATTATTTTATCAGATAAAAATGTCGAAGGTATTTTAATAAATATTTTTGGTGGAATTATGCGTTGCGATATTATTGCACAAGGTGTTATTGAAGCCGCAAAGGAAGTTAACCTGAAAGTTCCCCTTGTCGTTAGATTGGCAGGAACAAAAGTTGATGAAGGCAAAGAAATTTTAAAAAAATCAGGATTAACAATTATTTCTGCTGATAATTTATCCGATGCAGCAAAAAAAATTGTAGAGGCAACAAAATAGCATGTCAGTTTTAGTTAATAAAAAAACAAAAGTTATTTGTCAGGGCTTCACAGGAAAACATGGAACATTTCATTCTGAGCAAGCACTTGCGTATGGAACAAATTTAGTTGGAGGAATTACACCTAAAAAAGGTGGACAAACTCATTTGGGCCTTCCAGTTTTTAACACGGTTGTAGAAGCAGTCGATAAAGTAAAACCTGACGCAACTATGATTTATGTTCCAGCTCCCTATGCAGCAGCAGCTATTATTGAAGCATTAGATAGTAAAATTCCATTAATTGTTTGCATTACAGAGGGCATTCCAGTTTTAGATATGGTGAAGGTAAAAGAAAAATTAATTAAATCAAAAAGCAGATTAATAGGACCAAACTGTCCAGGAATTATTACCCCTGATGAATGTAAGATTGGAATTATGCCTGGACACATTCATAAAAAAGGATCAGTAGGAATTGTATCAAGATCAGGAACATTAACCTATGAAGCTGTAGCCCAAACCACAGCATTGGGATTGGGACAGTCTACTTGCATTGGAATTGGTGGAGATCCAATCAACGGAACCAATTTTGTCGATTGTTTAGATTTATTTTTAAAAGATGAAGAAACTAAATCAATCATCATGATAGGAGAAATAGGTGGTAGCGCTGAAGAAGAAGGAGCTGAATTTATTAAATCTTCAAAAATTAATAAACCAATTGTTGGATTTATTGCAGGAGTAACTGCACCTCCAGGAAGAAGGATGGGACATGCGGGTGCAATTATTTCTGGCGGCAAGGGTCTTGCCAAAGATAAGATAGAAACAATGAAATCTTGCGGTATAACAGTTGCAAATTCACCAGCCGATATTGGTAAAACTTTATTTGACAAACTTAAGACTTAATATTTTATTACGATTATAAAATTATATGTCGTCACAAGAAAATAATATTATTTTTCAAAAAACATCTTTTCTATCAGGAACTAACTCTTCTTATATTGATAAGCTTTATGCTAAATATGTAGAGAATCCTTCCAGTATTCCAGATAGCTGGAGACAATTTTTTGATGGCTTGGGAGATCAAAAAAATAACATTATAGAAAATCAAGGACCTAGTTGGGCGCCTTCGAATATTAAACATATCTCTAATGGAGACTTAGATATTTATGAAAAATATCTTCCTAAAAATTTAAATGGAAATTCCATAAAAGAAAAGATAATAGAAAAAAATAAGACCTTATCAAATGATGAAAGATTAGATGTAGAAAGATCTACTATTGATTCTATACGAGCCATCATGATGATTAGGGCATATAGAATTAGAGGACATTTAATTGCTGATTTAGACCCATTACAATTACAGGAAAAGAATTATCATCCTGAACTAAATCCAGAAACCTACGGTTTTAAAAAAGAGGACAGAAATAGAAAAATATTTTTAGATAAATTTCTTGGACTTGAATATGCAACCGTTAATGAAATTCTAGAAATCTTATTAAAAACTTATTGTGCAAAGATTGGTATAGAATTTATGCATATGTCGGATCCAGAAGAAAAAAAATGGATCCAAGAAAGAATTGAAGGTAAAGGTAAAGAAGCAAATTTTACTTTTGAAGGTAAAAAAGCAATTTTTAGAAAATTAGTAGAGGCAGAAGGATTTGAAAATTATTGTCACACTAAATTTGTAGGAACAAAAAGATTTGGTTTAGATGGTTGTGAGTCTTTAATTCCAGCACTTGAACAAATAATCAAAGTTGGAGGAAATTTAGGAGTAAAAGAGGTTAAGATTGGAATGCCCCACAGAGGCAGATTAAATATTCTTGCAAACGTGATTCAAAAACCTTTTAAGAAAATATTCAAAGAATTTTCTGGAGACCCAGGCCCTGAAGCAGCGGGTGTTTCTGGAGATGTTAAGTATCATTTAGGAGCATCAGCAGACAGAGATTTTAATGGCAACAATGTTCATGTGAGTTTAACTTCAAATCCATCTCATTTAGAAGCTGTGAATCCTGTAGTATTAGGGCAAACTAGAGCTAAACAATTTTTTCATAATGATCCAGAAAGAATAAAAGTAATCCCAATTCTTTTACATGGTGATGCCGCATTTGCAGGGCAAGGAATTGTTGCAGAATGTTTTGCTATGTCGGGTTTAAAAGGACATAATACAGGCGGAACAATTCATATTATTGTAAATAATCAGATTGGTTTTACAACTAGCCCTTCTTTTGCAAGATCTTCTCCTTATCCTTCAGAAGTTGCTAAAATGGTTCAGGCTCCAATATTTCATGTAAATGGTGATGATCCGGAATCTGTTGTTTATTGTGCGAGAATTGCAACAGAATATAGACAAAAATTTAAGCGAGATGTCGTTATAGATTTTATTTGTTACCGAAGATTTGGTCATAATGAAGGAGACGAACCTTCATTTACTCAGCCCATCATGTATAAAAAGATTAGAAATCATGCATCAACACTAACAATTTATGGAAATCAGCTTGTTCAGGAAGGTATTTTAAGAAATGAGGAGTTTCAAGAAGAAAAAGATAATTTTAAAAAATTTTTAGACTCAGAATTTGAGACATCAAAGAATTATATTCCAAATCAAGTAGATTGGTTTACAGGAAGCTGGTCTAAGTTTACAACTGAAATTGGGTCTGATCGTAGAGGAGTGACAGGTGTTGACTTAGATTTAATTCATGAGGCAGGTGAAAAAATTTGTAAACTTCCAGATAATTTAAATTTTCATTCAACAATCAAAAGACTTTTTGAAGCAAAGAAAAAAATGTTTGAAACCGGAAAGGGTTTTGATTGGGCAACTGCTGAAAGTTTAGCATTTGCAACATTGTTACTAGAGGGGTATCCAGTAAGATTTGTAGGACAAGATTCATCACGAGGAACTTTTAGTCAAAGACATGCTAGTGTACTTGATCAAGAAACAGGTGAAAAATATTATCCTTTAAAAAATCTTAGTACAAAACAAGCTCAGTTTGAAATTATTGATAGTTTTTTATCAGAATTTGGGGTTTTAGGATTTGAATATGGTTATTCATTATCATCTCCAGAAACATTAGTTTTATGGGAGGCGCAGTTTGGAGATTTTGCAAATGGTGCTCAAATTATTATTGATCAGTTTATAACATCAGGTGAAAAAAAATGGACTAGAGCAAGTGGTTTAGTAATGCTTCTCCCACATGGATATGAGGGACAAGGTCCAGAACATTCCTCAGCTAGAATTGAAAGATATTTACAATCATGTGCACAAGAAAATCTACAAGTAGTTAATTGTACTACTCCAGCAAATTATTTTCATTTATTGAGAAGACAAATTCATAGAACTTTTAGAAAGCCACTTATAGTATTTTCTCCAAAATCATTGTTGAGACATAAGAGATGTGTCTCTGAAATTGAGGATTTTTTACCTGAGAATTCTTTCCATAGAATATTACCGGATCATGCAGATTTTCCAGAATATAATTTGATTAAATTAGTAAAAGATGAGGAAATAAAACGTGTCGTTCTTTGTTCTGGAAAAGTTTATTTTGATATTTCTGAAAAAAGAGAAACTATAAGAAACTCTAAAGTTCAATTATTAAGGATTGAACAGTTATATCCATTTCCAGTTAAAAAATTAGCTAGTTTTTTAAAAAGATTTAAAAATGCTAATGAATTTATTTGGTGCCAGGAAGAACCTGAAAATATGGGGGCGTGGAGTTTTGTTGAAAAATATATCAATTGGACATTAGATTTGGTCGACGCAAAATCTAAAAAAGTGCAGTATGTTGGTAGAAAACCTTCAGCTTCAACGGCTACCGGTTATTTGAAAAAACATGTACAACAGCAGGGCGAAATAATATCAAAAGTACTTTTATAGAATAATGGCAAAAGATTTAGTTGTACCAACTCTTGGAGAGTCAGTAACTGAAGCAACAGTTTCTAAGTGGCTAAAACAAGTTGGTGACTCAGTGAAATCAGATGAACCAGTTGTTGAATTAGAAACAGATAAGGTAAGTGTGTCCGTGCCATCTCCAGAGACAGGAGTTTTATCTGAAATTAAAATTCAAGCTGGCAAAACAGTTAACGTAGGAACAGTACTAGGTTCTATTGGAGCAGGAAGTGCTGCAGTTGTAAAAAAAGAGGCCGTTAAAACAACAGAACCCTTAAAACCAAAAATTGTGGAGACCCCTATAAATAAAAAAGAAATATTATCTCCAGCTGTTAAAAGAATTGTTGAAGAAAAAAGAATTGATATTAGCACAATTAGTGGATCAGGCCGAGATGGAAGAATTTTAAAAGGAGATTTATTAGAAACTATGGGCTTACCTTCTAGTCCATCTTCAGCGAGATTGACCAAAGGTGATGAAGAGAGAGTTAAAATGACTCGTTTAAGATCAACTATCGCAAAAAGATTAAAAGAAGCTCAAAATAATGCAGCGATGCTGACAACATTTAATGAGATTGATATGTCGAGAATTATTGAAATGCGAGCTGAATATAAAGAAGGTTTTCAGAAAAGATATGGCGTGAAATTAGGGTTTATGTCATTTTTTGTAAGATCTTGTGTGGAAGCTTTAAAAGCTTTTCCAATTATAAATGCAGAAATTCAGCAAGATGAAATTGTTTATAAAAATTACTACAATATTGGAGTTGCTGTTGGGACAGAAAAGGGTCTGGTAGTACCAGTAGTTAGAGACGCAGATGAACTTTCATTTGCTGATATTGAAAAACAAATTATTGCTCTAGGTGAAAAAGCGAAGACAGGGCAATTATCTATAGAAGAACTTCAGGGTGGAACTTTTACAATTACAAATGGTGGGATTTACGGATCGATGTTATCAACCCCAATATTAAATCCTCCGCAATCAGGAGTTTTGGGTATGCATAATATAGTGCAGCGAGCGGTTGTCGTTGACGGAAAAGTTGAGGTTAGACCTATTATGTATTTAGCCTTATCCTACGATCATAGAATTATTGACGGAAAAGATGCAGTATCATTCTTAGTTAGAGTAAAAGAATATTTAGAAGATCCAAGAAGACTTTTTTTGAATTTATAATTAATGGAAGAATTTGATTTTTTAGTCATAGGTGGCGGACCAGGCGGTTATGTTGGAGCAATTAGAGCTGCACAACTAGGATTAAAAACTGCATGTATTGAGTCGAGAGGAACGCTGGGCGGTACTTGTCTCAATGTTGGATGTATACCATCTAAAGCTTTATTACATTCCTCTCATCTTTATAAAAAAGCAAAAACTGAATTTAAAAATATTGGAATTAATATTAATGAACCATCATTAGACCTTTCGAAAATGATGGGCCATAAAGCAAAAGGCGTAGAGGGACTCACGAAGGGAATAGAATTTTTATTTAAAAAAAACAAAGTTACTTACATCAAAGGTTTTGGAGCCTTTAAAGATAAGAATACAATATCAGTCACTGATGATGCTAATAATAAAAAAGATTATAAATTTAAAAATGCAATTATAGCAACTGGTTCTGTACCGGTTTCTCTTCCCAATATAGAAATTGACGAAAAAATAGTTGTATCTTCAACAGGAGCATTAAATTTAAACTCTGTACCTAAAAAACTAGTAGTTATAGGGGCTGGTTATATTGGATTGGAGATGGGATCTGTGTGGCTAAGATTAGGGTCAGAAGTACAAGTTGTAGAATATTTAGATTATATAACGCCAGGGATGGATAGAGAGGTGTCAGATGCTTTCTTAAAAATATTACAGAAGCAGGGTATGCAATTTAATTTATCAACAAAAGTTATTGGTGTTACAAAAAATAAAAAAGGAGCAACAGTTTCAGTTGAAAAAAATGGAACTAAAAGTGATATTGATTGCGATGTTGTTTTAATGTCAGTTGGAAGAAAGCCAAATACTACAGGATTAAATCTTGATAAAATTGGAGTAAAATTAGACTCAAAAGGAAGAGTTGAAACAAATCATCAATATAAAACCAATTTAGATAATATTTATGCAATTGGAGATGTAATTGCAGGCCCAATGCTAGCACATAAAGCTGAAGAAGAGGGAATTGCCGTCGCTGAGTTTCTTAGTGGAAAATATGGACACGTAAATTATGATGTAATTCCAGGAGTTATTTACACAGCTCCAGAAGTAGCTTCGGTTGGCAAAACAGAAGAACAATTAAAAGAGCAAAAAATATCTTATAAGGTTGGTAAATTTCCTTTTGCTGCAAATGCTAGAGCGAAAGTTAATGATGAAGGAGATGGATTTGTTAAAATTTTATCTGATGAAAAAACAGATAGGGTTTTAGGGGTGCATATGATTGGACCCGATGTTGGTAACATGATTGGAGAAATGTGCTTGGCTATGGAGTTTGGCGCAAGTTCAGAAGATATTGCAAGAACATGTCACGCTCACCCTACTTTGGCGGAAGCAATCAAAGAGGCTGCTTTAGCAGTTGATAAAAGAGCAATACACTTTTAAATTAAATTTTCATTCCTGATTTTTTCCAATCAGCAGTAAAAATATCAACGCCTTTATCGGTAAGATGATGTTTATAAAGTTCTTTAAAAATTTTAACTGGAACTGTCGCTACATCTGATCCAATACCTGCGACTGCGTTGAAATGATCAACGGATCTAATAGATGCTGATAAAATTTTTGTTTTTATATTTTTATAATTATTAAAAATTTTTTTAATATCTTCTATAAGTTGTATCCCATTTTCTCCGATATCATCTAATCTTCCAATAAATGGTGAAATATAGGTAGCGCCGGCCTTTGCAGCTAGTAAAGCCTGTGAGGCCGAAAAACATAAAGTAACATTTACTTTAATTTTTTTTGCAGAAAGTATATTGCATGCCTGCAAACCATTCCAAGTTAATGGAACTTTTATTACAATATTTTTTGCAATTTTTCTTAATACATCTGCTTCTTTAAGCATTGAAGGAACATCGGGCGCCGTTACCTCAGCACTTACAGGCCCTTTTATTTCATGACAAATTTCTTTTAACAAAATTTTAAAATCTGTACCTGCGTTTGCTAGCAAAGAAGGATTTGTTGTAACACCATCTATTAAATTAGCTTTGTTTAATCCTCTAATTTCTTTAATATCTGACGAGTCTAGAAAAATTTCCATGGATTTAGATTATAAAATTTATAGTAAGAAATAAACAAATAATAGAATTTTTTGATGACTTTGGATGTATTGTTGCCGTTAAAATTTGATTATCCTTTCACATATAATGTACCAAAAGATATTAATGTAAAGGTGGGAGATTTTGTTTTAGTTCCCTTTCAAAACAAAGATATTATAGGAGTTGTCTGGGGAAAAGGTAGTCCAATTAAGAGCTCAATTAAGATTAAAGATATTAAAAAAAAATTTGATTTTGTATCTTTATCCAAAGAAACTTTAATTTTTTTAGACAGATTTTCTCGATATAATTTAGTTGATTTAGGAATAGCGTTAAAATTATTTATTTTTAAAAAAGCTTTTAAGGATTTATCAAATAAAAAAAAAGATACATCAACTTATGAGTACTCATTAAAAAAAAATATTAAATTTGATGAGAGTCAGAAGAAAGCTATTAAAATACTGGATAATCAACTTTCCTTTGATAAATTTTCAACAGTATTGTTACACGGAATTACAGGCTCAGGTAAAACTTTAATATATTTTCAAAAAATAAAAGATTTCCTGGAAAAAGGTTATCAGGTTTTAATATTGCTTCCGGAGATAGCATTAACAAATCAAATTAAAGAAAGGTTTAAGGAGTATTTCGGAAATTATCCTGCATTGTGGCATTCAGATATTTCTGAAAAGAATAAAAGATTGATTTGGAATGGAATTGCTAACCATAAAATTAATTTAGTTTTAGGCGCCAGATCATCTTTATTTCTTCCTTTTAAAAAATTAGGATTAATTATCATAGATGAAGAGCATGACCAGTCTTACAAACAAGAAGATCAAGTAATTTATAATGCTAGAGACATGGCTGTTTTAATGGCATCAATAAAAAAAATATCAGTGATTTTAGTTTCAGCCACTCCTTCTCTTGAAACCTACTACAATACAATTAACAAAAAATTTAATTATATTAGTCTAGACAAAAGATATGGTGACGCTCAGCTGCCAGAAGTTAAATTTGTAGATTTTAAAAAAAATCCCCCTGCTAAATCTAAATTTATTTCACCATCTATTATTACAGAACTTAAAAATACTTTAGAAAAAGGTAATCAAATTTTATTTTTTTTAAATAGACGTGGATATTCAACATTTGTTATTTGCACAAAGTGTGGATATCGTTTTAACTGCCCCAATTGTTCAGTTTCATTAATTTATCATAAAGAAACTAATAAATTAATTTGTCATTATTGTAATCACGAAGCTTCTTTAGAAAGAAAATGTAAGGAAGTAGATAATTGTAAATTTTCTTTTTATGGACTAGGTGTTGAAAAAATATTTGAGGAGGTCAGAGAAATTTTTCCTAATAAACGAATAGAATTATTCTCTAGTGATTTTATTCATAACGACCATGCCACAAAAAATATTTTCGAAAGTATTCAGGATGGTAGAGTTGATATTATCGTAGGAACTCAGTTAATTTCTAAAGGTTTCCATTTTCCAAAATTAAATTGCATCGTAATTGTTAATTCTGATATGAGCTTTTTAGGAAATGATATTCGCAGCTCCGAAAAAACATTTCAATTAATGAATCAGCTTAGTGGCAGAGCTGGAAGGGAGGTGAAAAATTCAACAGTATATCTTCAAACTTTTGAACCAGAAAACCAAACTTTAAAATCAATCTGCGATAAGAATATTTTGGCTTTTTATGAAAATGAAATTAAATTTCGTGAAAGATCTAATCTTCCACCATTTATAAAGCTTATTGCTTTTATTATTTCAGGAAAAAATAGATTTGATGTTGATGAGTGTGCAAGAAATTTAAAAAATAAAATTCCAAACATGAAAGATGTTTCATTGTTAGGCCCTGTAAGCGCTTCTATTTCGCTTTTAAAGGGAAAATATCGATCTAGACTATTGTTAAAATACCCCCAAGAAGCATTCCCGCAAAAATTTTTAAAAGATTGGCTAAAAACTATTAAAATTAAAAAAAATATTTCACTAACCGTAGATGTTGATCCAATAAACTTTAAATAAAGTTAAAAAGTGCAAAATATCATACTTGATTAGTATAATTTTGCATGTTACGTGACGTTTTTTTCTTTTAAAGTTAATAGTAAAAAATTCTATGAAAACTTTTAGTGAGACCCAAAGGTACGCAAAGGCAGTATATAAACTTGCTTATGAGGCTAAAAGTTTAGATGTTCTTGAAAAAGATTTTTTAAAGTTAAAAGAAGTATTAAACCAAAGTTCAGATTTAAAAAATTTTATTAAGAATCCAACACATAAATATTCAGTTATTAATAATGTAATTGATGCTTTAAGCAAGCATTTTACTTTTTCAGATTTATTCTCAAGATTTTTAAAAGTCCTTAATAAAAATAGAAGATTTTTCTATTTAGAAAAAATAGTAAATAATTTTTTTGATTTACTATTAAATGAAAGAGGCGAAGTTTTAGCTACGCTTAAATTATCTCATCCAATCTCAGATAGTGAGAAAGTTGATATAGCAAAAAAATTAGACGATATTTTGAAAAAAAAAATCAATATTTCTTTCTCAGTGGATTCGTCTTTATTAGTTGGTTCAATTTTGCAAATTGGCAGTAAAATGATTGATACTTCTGCGAAAACAAGACTAAATAATTTATTTAATAAATAAAAATGAAAATTAATCCTTCTGAAATTACTAATATTTTAAAAGATCAAATAAAAAATTTTGGGACTGAAGTTGAGGTTTCAGAAGTTGGTCAAGTTTTAACAGTAGGCGATGGAATAGCCAGAGTTTATGGATTAGATAACGTGCAGGCTGGAGAGATGGTTCAGTTTTCTGAAGGTACAAAGGGAATGGCTTTAAATCTTGAAACTGAAAATGTTGGGGTGGTTATTTTTGGAGATGACTCAAAAATTAAAGAAGGTGATATAGTTAAGAGAACGGGTTCAATCGTAGACGTAGCAGTTGGAAAATCTTTATTAGGTCGAGTAGTTGATGGATTAGGAAATCCAATAGATGGAAAAGGCCCTATTGATAAAAATGCAGAGCGAAAAAGAGTCGAGATCAAAGCGCCAGGTATTATTCCAAGAAAATCAGTAAATGAGCCGATGCAAACAGGACTAAAAGCTATTGATAGTTTAATTCCTGTTGGAAGAGGACAGCGGGAATTAATTATCGGGGACAGACAAACTGGAAAAACGGCAATTGCAATCGATACTATTATTAATCAAAAAGAAATTAATAAATCCAATGATGAAAGTAAAAAACTTTACTGTATTTATGTTGCTATTGGACAAAAAAGATCAAGTGTTGCTCAAATCGTAAAAACATTGGAGGAGGCTGGAGCAATGGAATATACAATCGTTGTTGCAGCAACAGCATCAGATCCAGCGCCATTACAATTTTTAGCTCCATATACAGGATGCACAATGGGGGAATATTTCAGAGATAACGGAATGCACGCTCTTATCGTGTATGATGATTTATCGAAACAAGCAGTTGCTTATAGACAGATGTCATTACTTTTGCGTAGACCTCCAGGACGAGAGGCTTTTCCAGGGGATGTTTTTTATCTTCATAGTAGATTGCTTGAAAGAGCTGCAAAATTGAATGACAAATATGGTGGAGGATCGCTTACAGCATTACCAATTATTGAAACACAAGCAAGCGATGTATCTGCTTATATTCCAACAAACGTTATTTCTATTACTGATGGACAAATATTTTTAGAAACAGAACTTTTTTATAAGGGCGTAAGACCTGCAGTAAATGTCGGTATATCAGTTTCTAGGGTTGGATCTGCAGCGCAAATTAAAGCAATGAAACAAGTTTCTGGTTCAATTAAACTTGAGCTTGCCCAATATCGTGAAATGGCCGCGTTTGCTCAGTTCGGATCAGATTTAGATCTTGCTACTCAAAAATTATTAAATCGTGGATCAAAATTAACTGAATTATTAAAACAAGATCAGTACTCACCTTTAAAGGTAGAAGAACAGGTCGTTTCAATTTTTTCAGGGGTGAAAGGATTCTTAGACGATGTTGAGCTTAATCAAATTAAATCTTTTGAGAAAAAACTTTTATCAAAAATAAAATCAGAAGCTTCAGATATATTAAATAATATTAAATCTTCAGGGAAAATTGATGAATCTAATGAAGAAAAGTT
>VHCC01000010.1 GCA_016882185.1 Candidatus Pelagibacterales bacterium
AAATACAAAATCTATAGTTCTAAGAATACAATAAATGGTGAGCCCGACAAGATTTGAACTTGTGACCCATTCCTTAAAAGGGAATTGCTCTACCAACTGAGCTACGGGCCCATTAATACAAAGTGTTATATAGTTTAAACCGCCTCTGAAAGCAATTTTTTAATTAATCTTATTAAAGAAAAAATTTTTAAAATTTCTTGTAGTTATATTTGCAACATCTTCAAAAGAAATGTCTTTAATTAAGGCAACATTTTCAGCTACAATTTTAACGTTTGCCGGTTCGTTACTTTTGCCTCTGAATGGATCTGGACTAAGATAAGGAGAATCCGTTTCAATCAACATTTTTTCAATAGGAACATATTTTACTACATCTCTAAGATCAGAGGATTTTTTAAAAGTTATTATGCCACTAAATGAAATAAAACATCCAAGATCTAATAGCTTTTTTGCAAATTCTAAACCGCCAGTAAAACAGTGTATTAAAAATTTTGTTTTTAAATGGTGACTTTTAATAATTGCAAGGGTGTCTTCATCAGCATCTCTTGTATGAACAATAACGGGCACAGTTTCGGAAATTGCAAGTTCAATATGTTTTTTAAATGAATATAATTGATCTTTTTTTTCACTTCTTTTATAAAAATAATCAAGACCTGTTTCACCAAAAGCAATTATTTTTTTACTTTTTTTTTTAATACTTAGAAGTTCATTTATGTCGGCCAAATTATTAGTGGTTGAATTAGGGTGAATACCAATTGAACCATAAATATTTTCATATTTCTCGACAATTTCATAAACTTTTTTAGAACTATCTAAGCCTGTTCCAATCGTTAATAAATGAGAAATATTATTATTTTTTGCATTTAGCAGAACTTGGTTAATATCATTAATTAAAGGCTCGTAATCAAGATGACAATGAGAGTCTATAATCATTGTTTTTTAAAAAGAATAT
Organism: Candidatus Pelagibacterales bacterium; assembly: GCA_016882185.1. GTDB lineage: Bacteria > Pseudomonadota > Alphaproteobacteria > Pelagibacterales > Pelagibacteraceae > Fontibacterium. Next base: position 950 of record VHCC01000010.1, read on the forward strand.
TTATTTTTTGGATTTTAGTTTCAGGCTTGATAGAAAAAATTTTATTAATATTTTTTATAAATCTTTCATCTTCTTTTACATTAAAAGAGTCTAATATTATATTAGTTTTTTCAGGAATAATTGGTTGAAGCAATATAGAGATTTTTCTTATAAATTCTAAAACGGTATATATAATAATATTTCTTTTTTCTAAATTATCATCTTTTAAAGACCATGGCGCTGAGTCATTCACATATTTATTAACCTCTGAACATAATTGAATAATGTTTTTTAAATAATTATGAATTTCATATTTATTAAAAGTTTTAATTAATAAATCTAAATTATCTTCAACTAAATTTAATATTTTTAAATCCGAGTTGTCTTTTGGTTTACATAATGGGATTAAAGAATTTAACTTGTTATGAACAATTGAACTTATTCTTTGATATAAATTTCCAATATTATTAGCTAAATCACTATTTATACAATTTATTAAATTTTCAGGTGTTATTTTTCCATCCTCACCATAAATAACCTCTTTCATTAAGTAATATCTAATTTCATCTAATCCATAATTCTCAATAATTTCTAAAGGATCTAAAATATTTCCTTTTGATTTCGACATTTTTTCTTCCCCAGAAAGTATCCAGCCATGGGCAAAAACTTTTTTTGGAGGCTTAAGGCCTGCTGCTAGTAAAAAAGCTGGCCAATAAACGCAATGAAATCTTATAATATCTTTGCCGATAATGTGCGCGTCTGCTGGCCAAAATTGATTTTTATTATTTTTTTCAAAATAGTCTAAAGCACTTATGTAATTAGTTAGCGCATCTAACCATACATAAATTACATGTTTGTTATTATTAGGAACTGGTATGCCCCATTTAAAAGAGGTTCGACTGATTGATAGGTCTTTAAGTCCACTTTTAACAAAACTTATAACTTCATTTTTTCTACTAAGGGGAGCAATAAAGTCTGGGTTATCATCATAATACTTTAATAAAGGCTCCTGCCATTTTGAAAGTCTAAAAAAATATGACTCTTCTTCCATCCATTCAACTTTAGATCCTGACACTTTAGAAACTTTACCATCAGATTGGGTATCAATTTCATCTTCATTATAAAAAGCTTCGTCAGATACAGAATACCAGCCTGAATACTTTGAAATATAAATTTCATTTTTTTCTTCAAGAATATTCCATAATTTTGAAACAGTTTTCTTATGTCGTTGTTCAGTTGTTCTGATAAAATCAGTATTTGAGAGGTTTAATTTATTTGCAAGATCAATAAAGTTTTTAGATATTTCATCACAAAAACTCTTTGGATCTTTTTTTTGTAGTTCAGCCGCCCTTTGTATTTTAAGACCGTGCTCATCCGTTCCTGTTAAAAAATTAACATTATAACCCTCTATTTTTTTAAATCTTGCAATAACATCGGCTGAAATACTTGAATAAGCATGACCCATATGTGGCTTTGCAGAGGGATAGTAAATAGGCGTGGTTAGATAAAAATTTTTCATTATCTAATACCGAGTAAAAGATTAATTTCATAAAAACTGCTTTTGACATCATTATTAATTAACTTAATGTTGTGAATAATATTATTTATTTTTTTTCTTATTCTAAAATTTTTAAAAAAATTATTTTTTTCCAAGTTGTTTGCAAAATAATTTTCAATATAAATATGAATTAAATCTAAAATTTTACTATATTTTTCCTCTATATAAAAATTTTGCATTGCTAAGATTTTCTCAGAAAAATTTTTTTTAGAAATATCGAGTTCATTAAATAGCATATTTATTTTAATATTTGTTCCTGGAGTAAAATCTTTAATAATTATCTTGTTAGTTTCATATTGCAAAATTAGCTTTTCTTTAATTAAAGAAGTTTCTTTTGAACTTAAAAAAATCCTATGATTAAAGCACCTCGATTTAATAGTCTCAAGCAAAAATTTGTTTTCAAGATATGTTAAAAAAAAATAATTATTATCTGGAAGCTCTTCTAGAATCTTCAAAATTGAATTTGATGAGTTTATATTTAGACTCTCGGCTCCTTCTAAAAAAAAAATTTTAGGCTTATTATTTATTGATGACTGATTAAAAAAATTTATAATTTCTCTAGTTTCTTCTATACTGATACTTTTTTTGTAATCATCAACTTTTAAATGTTTAAAATTGAAATTAGTATTATTAACTAAATCTAAATAACTTTTATTATTTTCACTAATTTCTTTATTTTCTATATCGTAAGAGTCATTTTCATTATTGGACAATATAAAATTACTTAAATGATAGACTAATGTCGCTTTCCCTATTCCATCGCTACCATTGAATAAAATCTTGTTTGGCAATTTATTCTTCTTATAAAGTATAACTAAATTTTTAAATAAAGATTCGTAACCATATAGAAATCTTTGATACTTATTTTGATTTTCAATATTTATGAAATTAATGTCTAACATTTAATACTTTTAAGGTTTTTTTAATTACCTCATTTTTAATTTCATTAAGTGATTTGCTTCCATTAATTAAAATTACTTTTTTCTTATATATCTTTGCAATTTTAAGAAATCCATTTCTAATTTTATTAAAGTGATAGTTTGAAAGTTTATCAAATCTATTTATTTTTTTTATTCTTTTCTTTATCCTAATCTTGGATTCTTTCTCATTCAAATCGATCAAAAAAGTTATATCTGGATAGATATTTTTAAAAATTTTTTTTTGAGTTTCATATATAAATTTTTTATTCATTCCTTCTAAATAGTGTTGATACGCGAGTGTAGAATAATAAAATCTATCACAAACAATAATAAAATCTTTCTTAAGATAATAATTAATTTTGTTTACTACATGATCATTTCTGGCTGCCATTAATAGAAAAAACTCTGTTAGAGGATTTTTTTTAAAATTATTATCTAATAATATATTTCTGATTCTTTCAGAAAATTTTGTTCCACCAGGTTCTCTGGTTAGTATTACCTTTTTAGATATATTATCTTTAATATATTTATATAATAATTTTGCCTGTGTTGATTTGCCCGACCCCTCGACTCCCTCAAAAGAAATAAAAAAAGATTTTTTTATTGCCATATATAATGACTTATATTTTGGAAGCCTTTAAAAAATATATTTTTAGTAGTTATCTCTTTTTGAGCAAATAAGTCTCGAGTATCAATGAGATCTTTATTATTGTAAATTTTTAAAACTGCAACTTTTTCATATTTTTTAATTGGTATTTGTAAAGGGTATTCATATGTTAATTCCATTTTGATTTTCGGATTTTTTAAATTTTTTGGTAAATTAATAAAAATAACATCTGGGTTTATTCCACGGACATCTAGGTAATTTGAACTTCCATTCCAAACTCTAATTTTAAATTTGTCTTTATCATAAGGAATTTTATAAAGATCAATTTTGTTTAATGAGTTATTTAATAATAATCTTGAAGACTCGGCTCTTGAAGACATTGTTGGTAAACCACTAATAACAGCAATTATTCTTCTATTATCCTTTTTTTTTGTGACTGAAATAGAATATTTGCTATCTTTTAGGTGTCCTGTTTTTATTCCATCTACTTCATCGTCAGTAAAAAGCAGTTGATTTCTATTTTCCTGTTTTATTGGGTTACCCCCGGTTCTAACCCATACAAAATCTTTCTCCTTAAAATATTTATAATATTGAGGATAATTGCTAATTAAATATGATGACAACAAAGCAATATCTCTTACTGTAGAATAATTATCTTGGTCAAAAGTTCCAGAAGAATTGCTAAATTTGGTACTTACCATATTAATAATTTTAGCTTTTTCATTCATCAAATTAACAAACTGTTCCTCACTACCTGATATTCCCTCTGCTAAAACGATTGAAGCATCTACTCCTGACGCAACAATCAAACCTCTTATTAAATCTTCGACCGAAACTTTATCACCTGGAACTAAAAACATACTAGATTCACCTGATCTTGTTGCGTTTTTAGCATTTTTAGAGACAGTAAATTGATCAGTAAGTTTAATTTTTTTATTTTTTAATTGATCAAATACAATAATAGCTGTCATGATTTTAGTCATTGAAGCAGGAGAAATTTTTTGATCTGAATTTTTTTCAGCTAAAACAGCTCCACTAAAGTAATCAATGACAATGCCTTGCCTAACTTTTTCTGGAATAATAATTTGTGAATAAGCAGATAAACACAAAAAAAATAAAAATATTAAATTGCAAAAGAAAAATTTTATCATTATTCAACGCTTATATTATAAATTTCAAACTTAGTATTAACTATTTTGTTAAAAAAAATATCAAAATCGTTGATATCATTTATAATTTTAGCATTTACTCTATATTTCTTATTAACCTGAACTATTATTGGATTAATATTTGAAATTTCTTTTTTTAGTAAACTTGCTATATCTTGGGCAGAATTTTTATAAATAAAATCTCCATAAAAAATTGTAACTTTTTTTAATTTTAAATTTTTGCTTTGCTTATTTGTGGTTAAATCGACAATATCGACACTTTTTATATCAATATTTTGTGCTATTTTTTTTTCTTCCTCATAAATTTGTCCAAGATTAGCCTTAAAGGTTTTATTTGATCTTAAACTTTCAATTTTTACCAAAGGCAAACTTGAACTTAATTCTAATAATTCAGCATATTTTTTAGAAATAATGATTTCCCTTTGTTTTTTATAATTGGTGTTTTTATCAATATTTACAACAATATTTTTATTATTTAATAAATTTGTAATCCTTATTTGACTATTAGGAGCTAATGTATGGTGAGCAATTATGTCTGTGTTCGATATTTCAGCAAAACCCATTTTTTCATAATTTTGAAAACTTTCATAAATTGGTGATTTTTGACAAGATGTAATAAAAATAAAAAATAAAATAATAATCTTATTTTTCATTTTACAATTTTATTTTATCCGAAAGAGTTCCTACAGTTATTGCAAAACGTAAAGATCTATTCCATTCCAATAATCTTAAGAAATTATCAAATACTATATATATTGGACCATCTTCCCCGTCTGGTCTTATTAACCAACCTTCTTTTTTTTCGTCGATTATAATTTCTTTTCCATTTGTATTTTTAAATCCTAATAACTTTAACTTAGCTATTGTAATTTTATTTTTAAGATTTCTAGAATCAGAATTTATTAAATCTTTATCAAAATCTTTATCAATTTGAATTTCAAAACCCCAAATATCTTTTTCTTTCCATCCAATAGTTTTTAAATAATTAGCAGCTGATGCCAATGAGTCCTGAAATGAGTTGATTAGATCAATTTCAGAAGTCTCGTCGAAATTTAATGCGTAATTTTGTATTGTGGATGGCATAAATTGAAAGTTTCCCATAGCTCCAGCCCAGGAGCCATATAAACTTTCATATTTAAGAATTTTTTTATCAATTAATTTTAAAAGTATAATTAATTCTTTTTCAAAATATTCAGATCTTCGATTATCAAATGATAGTGTTGTTAAGGCTGAGATTATATCTACTTTACCTTTATTAACTCCAAAATTAGTTTCAATTCCCCATAGGGATACTAAAATTTCTTTATCAACTTTAAATGTAGTGTTAACTTTTTGAAGTAAAACAGAATTTTCACTTAAGAGTTTTTTGGCTGTCTGTATTCTTACTTCATTAACTCTTTTGTCTATATATTCATAAGTTTTTTCAAAAAATTCAGGCTGTTTTCTATCTAATGCAATAATTCTTTCTAAAAATTTTGCATTTTTTAGAGCATTATCAACTGTGTTTTTCGAAACACCCTGGCTTATTGCCCTGACCTTAAATTCGACTAACCATTCGTTAAATTTTTCATTTGATAAAGAAATAGTAGATTTAAATATTGTTAATAAACAAATAATTAGAAATATTTTTAATTTAAGGTAAATATCCATTACTTTTTTTTAACATAGCTATCAATTAAAGTCATTAAACAAGGAGAGGTGGCTGAGCGGTTGAAAGCACTAGTCTTGAAAACTAGCAACGGGGCAACTCGTTCGTGGGTTCAAATCCCACCCTCTCCGCCATTATTAATTTAATTACTTTTAAAATTTTATTTTGAATTCTTTAAGCTTCCATGAAACAGAATATTTTTCAATATCAATATTTTTTTTATTATCAACCAACCATGAGCTTAATTCTCTGTCTGTAAAATTTAATAAAAGTTCAAATTCCTTTAACTCTTCTAATGTCAAACTCTGTAAATTATTATTAGCAAAACCACCAATCAGCAAATCCATTTCTTTTGTTCCTCTATGATTTGAGCGGTAAATAAGTTTTTTAATTAAATCACTCATGTATAATATATCTTAGTCTAAATAATTTTTTAAATGATTGAAAAAAATTTTAATTTTTTTTTTAACCCAGTTTCTAAAGTAAAAGGTATAGGACCAAAAATAAAGAAATTATTTAATGAAAGAAAAATAGATACTAATATAGATCTTATTTTTAATTTTCCTTATGGGTTGATTGATAGAACACACTGTCCAAAGTTAAATAATCTTGAAATTGGAAAAATTTCTACGATTTTTGTTAAAGTAAAAAAACATAATTTTCCAAGAATAAGAAGACTGCCTAATACTGTTCAATGCTTTGATGAAACTGGAGAAATAAATATTGTTTTTTTTAATTCAAGGGAGAATTACATTAAAGAAATTTTACCCATAAATAGTGAGGTTATTATTTCAGGAAAAGTTAATTTTTACAAAAATAAGTATCAAATAACAAATCCAGATTACGTAACTTCAATTAATAATGAGGAAAATGTTACAAAAATAATGCCCACGTATGCATCACTAAAAGGCATTTCAAATAAAACTATTAATAAAATTTATGAAAATATTATTAAAGAAATACCTGATGTTCCAGAATGGCATAGAGATTATATAATTAAAAATAATAATTGGTTAAGTTTTAAAAACTCCTTAGTTCAGCTACATAATCCAAAAAAAATTGAAGATTTAGATAAAAATTCCTTAGCATATGAAAGAGTCTCTTTTGATGAAATATTCTCAAATTTATTAATATTTGCTCAAATTAAAAAAAAAAATGCTAATGTTTACAAAAAACCAAAAATTTTTTCTTCCGATTTAAAATTAAAGTTAATAAAAAATCTTTCATTTACTTTAACTAAAGACCAAGAAACCATCATTAAGGAAATTGATGATAGTTTAAAAAGCGATAAAAAAATGATTAGACTACTACAGGGTGATGTTGGTTCAGGAAAAACCATTATTTCAATCATTACCGGTTTGAATGTTATTGCCGCTGGCTATCAAGTAGCATTGATGTGCCCTACGGAAATTTTAGCAACCCAACATTTAAATTTAATAAAATCATTAACTAAAGATCAGAACATTAATGTAGAATTACTTAGCAGCAGCGTTAATAAAAAAAGGCAGACTGAAATTAAAAAGGAAGTTTTAGAGGGAAAAATAAATTTTTTAATTGGCACTCATTCACTATTTCAGGAGACAGTATCATTCTCTAACTTGGGATTAATTATAATTGATGAACAGCATAAGTTTGGCGTTAAACAAAGAATAAGTCTTTCTGAAAAAGGAGGTCAAAATTGTGATGTTTTATTAATGAGCGCAACTCCAATTCCTAGAACTTTAATTTTATCAACTTACGGTGATATGGATATTTCTACAATTAAAGAAAAACCATTTAAAAAGACTACAATTATAACAAATATTATTCCTGAAAAAAAAATACCGGATCTTATTAATTTGATAAAAAAAAAAATTGAATCAGAGCAGCAAATTTATTGGATTTGTCCATTAATTGAGGAAAGTACAAAAGTAAATTTAACCCCTGTTTTAGAAAGATTTAAATATATCACAAAATTTTTTCCTGAAAATGTTGCAGTAATACATGGAAATTTAAAAAATGATGAAAAAAATATTTTAATGAAAAATTTTCTAGAAAAAAAATTTTCAATTCTAATTTCTACAACAGTAGTTGAAGTTGGAGTTGATAATCCAAATGCAAATACAATTATTATTGAAAATTCAGAAAGATTTGGGCTTGCTCAACTACACCAATTAAGAGGAAGAGTTGGAAGAGGTATTGAAAATGGTGAATGTATTTTAGTATATTCAAAATCAATTAGTGAAAATGGGAAAAAGAGACTTAAAATACTAAAAGAGTCTAATGATGGATTTTACATATCTGAAGAAGATCTAAAATTACGCGGATTTGGAGATATTATTGGATACAAACAAAGTGGTCAGAAAGATTTTATTGTAGCAGATCCTATGTTTCATTCTCATCTTTTTGAACTAGCAAAACAAGAAACTGATTTTTATACACAAGCTAACCTTCCTATAGAAAAATTTAATGTGCTCCTAAAGTTTTTTAAAAAAGATAAGATATTAAATATTATAGATAGCGGTTAAATCGTTTTATAACCAATTGCCATCTCAAACTCGCCTAACCTTTTATGAATAGATCTTAATTCAGTTATTGTTGTCCACTGATGAATAAACAATGAAAAACTATTATGAACTCTTTGAAAGGCATTTGATACTTGAACTATAACTCCAAGTGTAATTAGGCCACTGAATAAACTTGGAGCCATAACTAAATATGGAACGATTACCATAAATTGATCATACAAATTAACCCATATATCAAAATATCCATAATTATAAAAAAGCCTATGATAATTAAATTTTATTCCAGTAAATAACTCAACAACAGTATCTGGTTTAGCGTATTTAATTCTATCATCTTCTCCATACACAAGTTCTTTTCTAAATGATGCTTCAACTTTTTGATTATTATATTCTAGACCAGGCAGTCTTATTCCAACAAACCAACTTATCAATAAACCGCCTAAACTGACAAACAACGAAACCCAAACTAAAGATCCTGGAACTTTTTTCAAAAAATCTACTTCAATTCCTGTAGATAGTCCCCAGAGTATAGGAATAAAAGCAATTAAAGTCATAATAGCTCTAACTACTTGAAGACCTAAACTTTCAACGATTTTGGCAAATCTACTTGCGTCTTCTTGAATTCGTTGTGATGCTCCTTCAACACTTACATCACTATTTTTCCAAAATGGAAGATAATCAAAAGTTATTGCTTCTCGCCAACGTAAAGCAAAAACTCTAGTGAAAAAACTCGTAAATGTTGCCAGTAAAACATATGGGAATGCTAAATAACTAAATACATAAATTTTTTCCCAAAATTCAGATATATTACTTTTAGCTGCGTTTTGTAATAAATCATAAAATCCTTTATACCACTCATTAATTTTAACGGTTATAGATACTTGAATTAATAAAGATAAAATTAATAAAAAAGCTCCACCCCAAGCCCATAATGCCCATCTCTTATTAAAAAAAAAACTTTTAAACATTGTTTAAAAAGTTATCTGCATAAGATTTGATAATTAATTTATCTTTTTTTGGGTTAATTAAATCAAATTGAATATTGTTTTCTTGTGCGTAAGCAACAGCTTGATCTTTTGTTTCAAATTTTAATTTTACTTGATCATTAGTGTTTGATGAAGATACCCATCCCATTACAAAGTCTTTATTAAAATTAGCTTTATTAAATTCTAAAATCCAGAATTTAGTTCTAGCTTTGCCAGATTGCATAGCTGTTTTTACAGGCTGGTAAATCTTTGCTCTTTCGATCATTAATTACTTTCTTCTGTTGAATCTTCAATTCTAGCGGCAGAAACAACTTTTTCATCTTCAGCAAGACTAAAGACTCTAACACCCTGTGTGTTTCTTCCAGTTATTCTTATATCTTTTACATTACATCTAATCGCCTGTCCTTTATCAGTAATTAACATGATTTGATCTTCATGGTTTATGGTAAACGTGGATGCAACTGATCCATTTCTTTCTGAAGTTATAATACTAATTATACCCTGACCGCCCCTACCACTTACCCTATACTCGTATGCGGAAGAACGTTTTCCAAAACCATTCTCGGTTATTGTTAAAATATATTGTTCTTTATTTTTAAAATCTTCAATTTGTTTTTTAGATAATTTTACTAATTTAGTTTTTTCAGAATTATTTTCGAGGGGTTCGTCTATATCTTTTTCTAACCTGGACGCTTTTATATATGCTCTTGCTTCTTCAGATGATATTTTTACGCTTTTTAAGATAGAAAGAGAAATAATCTTATCGTCTTTTTTTAGAGATATTCCTTTTATTCCTTTAGAAGATCTTCCTTTAAAAAGTCTTAACTTAGTAGATTGAACTCTTAGTGATTTTCCTTTTTCAGTACTTAATAGAAAATCATCGTCGTCCCCTATAATTTTAATTCCAACTATTGAGTCATTTACCTCTAATTTCATTGCAATTTTTCCACTAGATTGAATATTTTCAAAATCTAAAAGGCTATTTTTCCTCACTTTACCGTTAGCAGTAGCAAACATAATTTTCATTTTTGCCCATGTTGCTTCATCGCTAGGAAGCGGCATTATGGAAGTAATCACATCTGCATCTTTTAAGGGAAGAATGCTTTGAAGTGCTTTTCCTTTTGACTGATTTGAACCTTCAGGAATTTTCCAAGCTTTTAATTTGTAAACAATTCCCTTCGATGAAAAGAAAAGAATGGGTGTATGTGTGCTAGCGGTAAATATTTGATTTACAAAATCTTCGTCTCGAGTAGTAATTCCAGTCTTACCTTTGCCGCCTCTTTTTTGAACGCGAATTGAACTTAAAGGGGTACGTTTGATGTAGCCTTTATTGGTGATTGTAATAATTACATCTTCTTTTTGAACAACATCTTCTATATCAAAATTTTCAATTTTATTTATAATTTTTGTTTTTCTAGGATTTGAAAATTTACTTTTGATGTCTTTAAGTTCATTTTTAATTTGCGTTAGCAATGCGTTCCTATCATTAAGAATTTCTTTATATTTAACTATGAGTTTATGAAGATCTGAAATTTCTTGATTAATTTCTTCATGACCAATTGCTGTAAGTTTTTGAAGCCTTAATTCAAGAATTGCTCTAACCTGATAATCAGATAAATAATATTGCTCCTTATTAGATAAATCACTAACGTCTAAAATATTTTTATTAATTTTTGATTTTTTAAAACTCCATTGTTTACTTTGTAATATTGTTTTTGCATCATTCGGGTTCTTCGATTTACGAATAATTCCAATTACTTCGTCAATATTTTCTATAGCTATAAATAAACCAATTAATATATGAACGCGGTCTTTTGCTTTTTTTAAGTCAAATAGAGTTCTTTTAATTAGAATTTTTTCTCTAAATTCAACAAAAATTTTTATGAATTGTTTTAAATTTAATAACTCAGGTTTTCCGTTAAGTATTGCAAGAGTATTAAATCCAAATGATGACTCTATGGGAGAATATTTATAAAGTTGATTTATAATAATCTCGCTTGAAACGCCTCTTTTTAAATCAATGACGATTCTTACTCCTTCTTTATTAGACTCGTCTCTAATATCTGAAATTCCTTCAATCTTTTTTTCTCTAACTAACAGAGCAATTTTTTCTATCAGTAAAGACTTATTGGTTTGAAAGGGTACAGATTTAATTACCACTAACGTTTTATCTTTTTTTTCTTCTTCTGTTTCTATCTCTCCTCTTATTTTTATAGAACCTCTCCCAGTCTTATATCCAGTTTTTATTGAATCCTTACCAATAATTAAACCTCCTGTTGGAAAATCAGGACCTGGAATTAATTTAATCAGTTCATCAATTGAAATTTCGTTATTATCTATATAAGCAAGCGTTCCATCAATAATCTCACCTAGATTATGTGGTGGAATATTTGTCGCCATTCCAACGGCTATTCCGCCTGCACCATTTACTAATAAATTAGGAAATTGGGCTGGAAGTACGGTTGGTTCTAATTCAGTATCGTCATAATTATTTTGATAATCAATTGTATTTTTTTCAATATCTGCAACTAAATATTCAGCAATTTTTGCTAATCTTGTTTCAGTATAACGCATTGCAGCTGCTCTATCTCCATCCATTGATCCAAAGTTTCCTTGTCCATCAAGTAATTTTACACTCATTGAAAAATCTTGAGCCAATCTTACCAAGGCATCATAAACCGCTTGATCACCATGAGGATGATATTTACCTATTACATCCCCGACTACTCTTGCTGATTTTCTAAATTGCTTGGACCAATCGTATCCACCTTTGTACATAGCGTAAATTATTCTTCTATGAACAGGTTTTAGTCCATCTCTTGCATCTGGTAACGCTCTACTTATAATAACGCTCATTGCGTAAGATAAGTATGAGGTTTTCATCTCATCAACGATTTGAACAGAACTATATTTTTTTATCTTTGAATTATCTTGATTTGAATCTTCACTCATGAAGTAACTTTAAAAAGGAACTTTATCGTCAGGATCCTGCGAAATGTCAGGCATATCGTCCGAAGGTAATTGGCTGTTATCTATTTTTTTACTATCACCAGATAATGAATTTTTTCCATCTAGCATGGTAAGACTTGAATTGTAGCCTTGTAGAACAACCTGCGTACTGTACTTTTCTTGACCATTATTGTCAGTGTATTTATTGGTATTTAATTGACCTTCAATATAAACTTGAGCTCCCTTTTTAAGATATTTTTGAACAACATTAACTAAACCTTCGTTAAAAATTACAACACGGTGCCACTCTGTTTTTTCTTTTCGTTCTCCTGTGTTTTTGTCTTTCCAGCTTTCAGAAGTTGCAACACTTAAACGCGCAACGCTTTTGCCATTTTGCATTTGCTTAATTTCTGGATCATTTCCAAGCCTGCCAATTAATAAAACTTTATTTAAGCTACCTGCCATAATATAGATCTTTTTTGTGCTAAGAATTAAATGTTTATTATATCAGACTAATCAAATTAAAAGAATAAAATTTACTAGAAAAGATGAGTAATACTGTCAAAAAAATCGTTATTAAAGGAGCAAGAGAACATAATCTAAAAAATATTTCACTGGAGATTCCAAGAGATAAATTAATAACAATAACAGGATTGTCTGGTTCTGGTAAATCTTCGTTAGCTTTTGATACGATCTATGCAGAGGGACAAAGAAGATATGTCGAGAGTTTATCTGCCTATGCAAGACAATTTTTAGATCGAATGAGAAAACCTGACGTTGATTTGATAGAAGGTTTGTCTCCAGCAATTTCGATAGAACAAAAAACAACTTCAAAAAATCCAAGATCAATCGTTGCAACGGTAACTGAAATTTATGATTATATGCGTGTTTTATACGCTCGTATTGGAATTCCTTATTCACCATTCACAGGAAAACCCATAAAATCTCAAACCGTCTCAGAAATGGTAGATCGTATATTAAATCTGCCAAAACAATCTAAAATTCAAATCTTTGCTCCAATAGTAAGAGGAAGAAAAGGAGAATATAAAAAAGAGTTATTAGGTTACAAAAAAAGAGGCTTTCAGAAAACTAGAATTGATGGAAAAATTTATGAGATAGATGAGTTACCCACTTTAAATAAAAACATAAAACACGATATAGATATTTATATAGACGGTTTCATAAATGATAAAAAAGAACAGCAACGAATAGCAGAGAGTATTGAAACAACTTTATCATTATCTGACGGTTTAGTTTATGTAGATTTTATAAATGAAAATCTTCCTAAAGAATTTAAAAAAAATGAAAAAATAGTTTTTTCATCTAAATTTGCATGCCCGGAAAGCGGCTTTACAATAGAGGAAATAGAACCTAGACTATTTTCTTTCAATAGCCCATATGGAGCTTGCCCTGAATGTGAAGGGATTGGAGTTGATCTTTATATAGATCCAAAATTAGTAATTCCTAATGAAAAAAAATCTTTAATCGATGGTGCAATCGTGCCATGGTCATCAAGCTCAACTTTATATTACGCTCAAACTTTATCTTCTCTTGCTAAACATTATGATTTTTCACTTGAAACCCCTTGGAAAGATCTACCCAAAAAAATTCAAGATATAATTTTGTATGGATCGGATGAAGAAGAAATAAAATTTTCTTATGATGATGGGTATGAAAAATATTCAAACAAAAAAACATTTGAAGGTGTTGTTAATAATTTGGAAAGAAAGTATTTAGAAACCGATAGTGATTGGAAAAGAGATGAAATATCTCAATTTCAAAATGAAACGGAATGTGACAGATGCAAAGGTATGCGCCTAAAAGAAGAGGCTCTTTCTGTTAAAATAAAAGAATTAAATATTAGTGAAGTTTCAAAAATGTCTATCCAGAGTGCTTATGAATGGTTTTCAAACCTTCCAAATTATTTAACTGAAAAAGAAAATAAAATTTCAGTACATATTTTAAAAGAAATTAATGAAAGATTAAGTTTCTTAATAAATGTTGGACTTGATTATTTGAACTTATCAAGATCATCTGGAACTTTATCAGGCGGAGAGTCACAAAGAATAAGATTGGCATCACAAATTGGCTCAGGACTTACTGGTGTTTTATATGTTTTGGACGAGCCATCCATAGGACTGCATCAAAAAGATAACATTAAATTATTAAATGCTCTCAAAAGATTAAGAGATCTAGGAAATACAGTAATAGTTGTTGAGCATGATGAAGAGGCAATGCTTAATTCTGATTATATAATTGATCTTGGGCCAGGAGCTGGAACTGAAGGAGGAAAAATTATTGCTATGGGCTCACCTTCAGATATTAAAGAAAATGAGCATAGCATTACTGGACAATATTTATCTGGAAAAAAATATATTTCAATTCCTCAGATAAGAAGAAAAGCAAAAGATGGAAGATATTTAAGTTTAAGCGGAGCAACTGGAAATAATTTGCAAAATGTTTCAACCAAGATACCACTTGGCACTTTTACAGCGGTAACAGGAGTTTCTGGTAGCGGAAAATCTACCTTTGTCCTTCACACGCTCTATCGAGCATTAAATTTAATGATTAATAAAACTATAACTAAAAATATGCCTAAACCTTTTAAAGGTATTCAGGGCTATGAATATTTGGATAAAATAATTGATATTGACCAATCTCCAATTGGCAGAACTCCAAGATCAAATCCTGCAACCTACTCTGGTGCTTTTACAGTAATTAGAGAATGGTTTGTTAATTTACCTGACTCAAAAGCAAGAGGTTATAAACCAGGAAGATTTTCTTTTAACGTAAAGGGAGGAAGATGTGAAGCTTGTGAAGGAGATGGAGTTATAACCTATGAAATGCATTTTTTACCAGATGTTTATGTTCAATGCGATGTTTGTAAAGGTAATAGATATAATAGGGAAACTTTAGAAATAAGATTTAAGGACAAAAATATTGCCGATGTCTTAAATATGACTGTTGATGAAGGTGTTAGGTTTTTTGAAAATATTTCATCAATACGAGATAAGCTTTTGACACTTCAAAAAGTTGGACTTGGTTATATAAAAATTGGTCAACAGGCTACTACCCTATCAGGTGGAGAAGCTCAAAGAATAAAGCTTGCAAAAGAATTGTCAAAAAGAGCAACGGGTAGAACTATTTATATTCTTGATGAACCAACTACTGGTTTGCATGTCCATGATGTGAAAAAATTATTAGAAGTTCTTCATACATTTGTAAATAAAGGAAATACGGTAATTGTAATTGAACATAACTTAGATGTTATAAAAACCGCTGATTGGATTATTGATATGGGTCCTGAAGGTGGTGTAAAAGGCGGAAAAATTATTGCAGAAGGAACACCAGAAGATGTCTCGATAACAAATGAAAGTTATACTGGAGAATTTTTAAAAAAAATTCTTTCTAAGAATATTTCAAGAAAGAGTGCTTAAAAATACTTTTTATGGTAATTTAATGTTATGAGAATCAGTAATATTCTTTTGTCTCTCCCAAAAACGTTATTAAGTTCTGTCATTGCTACTTTAATTTTTTTTTCAATCTTATTTTATATTAATGACGGATGGGCAAACGATAGATATTTTTGGAGCGCTATATTTAGATACCTTCATGTACTATCTGGAATTATGTGGATAGGTTTACTTTGGTATTTTAATTTTGTTCAAATTCCTAGCATGCCAAAAATTCCCGATGAACAAAAACCTGCTATTGGAAAAGTAATTGCGCCAACAGCTTTATTTTGGTTTCGCTGGGCAGCTCTTTTCACAATAATTACAGGATTAATAACTGCTTACTTAAACGGTTATGTCCATGAAGCTTTAACATTTAAAGGTGGCGCTAAAAATATCACAATCGGTATTGGAATGTGGCTTGGAATAATAATGGCTATCAATGTTTGGTTTATTATTTGGCCAAATCAAAAAAGAGCCTTGGGCATAATTGAGTGTGATCCTGAAATTAAAGCCAAATCTGCACGAACAGCACTTTTGGTATCTAGAACAAATACTTTTTTATCAATTCCGATGCTTCTAACAATGGTAGCAGCACAAAATCTATATTAAGGCGTATTATCAATTTTTACAGACCAATCTCTTTTTACTTTAAAATACATTAAAATGGGTGATGCAATGTAGATAGAGGAATAAGTGCCCACTATAATTCCAAAAGTTATAGCAAAAGCAAATCCTCTCAAAACCTCACCTCCAAAGATTAA
>VHCC01000011.1 GCA_016882185.1 Candidatus Pelagibacterales bacterium
GAAATGGCTTTAACGCCTGAAATGCTTAAAATTGCATTAAAGTTAAAACCTAAGTTTGTATGCATTGTTCCTGAAAGAAGAGAAGAAGTCACCACTGAAGGTGGATTAAATTTAAATTATAAAACTAATTATTTGAAAAAAGTTATACGCTTATTAAAAAATAAAAATATTCAAGTTTCCTTATTTATAGAACCAAGTCTAAAAAGCGTTCTTATGGCAAAAAAAATGGGCTCAGATAATATTGAATTACATACTGGAAAATATTGTAGATTTTTTAGACAGGGTAATAATTTAAATACTAGAAAAGAGTTTTTGAGAATAAAAGAAGCTGCAAAACTTGGTAATAAATTAAACTTAGGAGTTCATGCGGGTCATGGCTTAAATTTTATAACTGCAAAAAAAATTTCACAAATAACTGAAATTTCAGAGTTGAATATCGGACATTTTTTTATATCAGAGTCGATATTTTTTGGTATAGCTAATGTCCTAAAAAAGTTTAATAAAATTTTAAATCGATGAATGTAATTGGCTTGGGCACGGATATTGTAAATATTAATAGAATAAAAAAAATTTATTCTAAATATGGTAACCAGTTTTTAAATAAAATTTTGACCGAATCTGAAAAAAAATCCGAAAAAAAACTATCTAGATTTAAAAATGTTTCAGCAATTGCCAAAAGATTTGCAGCTAAAGAAGCTATCTCAAAAGCTATTGGATATGGGTTTTCAAATGGAATCCATTTTAAGGATATAGAAATATACAATGATGAGAGCGGCAAGCCTTATGCTAATTTAAATGGCAAAGCCAAGACCATAGTTAATAAAATATCTAAGAAATATAATATTTTTTTAACTCTATCCGATGATAAACCGTGGGCTGTGGCAACGGCTCTAATTACTTCTGAATGAAAAAAATTATCATTGATAATGCAAAAACACTCATTTTTGCTTTTCTAATTGCATTATTTATAAGAACTTTTTTTTTCCAGCCCTTTTATATTCCATCATCCTCTATGGAGGAAAGTTTACTTGTAGGAGATAGACTATTTGTTACTAAATTTACTTACGGTTATAGTAAACATTCTTTACCTTTTAGCCCAAATATTTCTGACAAAAGAATTTTATTCTCTTCGCCTGAAAGAGGGGATGTAATTGTTTTTAAAACTCCAGAGGATAACGATACAGATTATATTAAGCGTTTAATAGGATTGCCCGGTGATAAAATTCAAATGCTCAATGGTGTACTAAATATTAACAATAAACCGATAAAGAGAGAATTTATTAAAAATGACTTCGTACTATGTGGTGGGACTAAAATTAAGTCAAATTTTTACCAAGAAACATTACCTAATGGAAAAACTTATTTAGCCGTTTACTCTGAAAAAAATTCATCAAAAGACACTGATGTTTATTTAATACCTCAAAATAAATTTTTCTTTATGGGTGATAACAGAGATTGTTCACAAGATAGCAGATATCTTTCTAGCGTTGGATATGTAGATAAAATTAATTTGGTAGGTAAGGCACAAATTTTATTTTTTTCAAATAACGAAGAAATAGGAAATTTATTTACTTTTTGGAAATGGCATAAATCCATAAGATTTAATAGAATCTTAAAATTTATTAAATGATTTCTGATAATAAGATCAGTGATGTAGAGAACATTATTGGTGTAAAATTTTCAAACAAAAAATTCTTATTACAAGCTTTAGTTCATAAAAGTTTTTCCAATGACAATTCCTCTAATAATGAAATTTTAGAATTTTTAGGTGATAGAGTTTTAGGATTAGTACTCGCTAAAAAATTAATCAATTTGTACCCCAACGATAAAGAAGGACAGCTTGATAAAAAATTAGCCTCACTAATTAATAAAAAAGTTTGTGCAAAAGTAATAGAAAAATATGATTTATTAAAATTTATATCAATAAGCAAAGGGCAAAAAAAAATTAAAACAGGAAATGTAAAAATTTTTGGAGATTTGTGTGAGTCTCTTATAGGAGCAATATATATTGATAGAGGATTTGAAGTTGTCGAAAAATTTATTTTTGATTTATGGAAAGATCAACTAAAGCAATCAAGTGAGATTAAAATTGATGCAAAAACAAAGCTGCAAGAATTGTCTTTAAAACTTTATAAAGAGCTTCCAAAATATAAAGACTTATCAACCTCTGGACCTGCGCATAAGCCGATTTTTAAAGTTTCAGTTAATATTAAAAAGTCCAAATCATTTATTGGTGAAGGGTCCTCAAAAAGAAATGCTGAACAAAAAGCAGCTCAATCATTATTAGATAGTCTAGATAATGAATAAAAAAAGAATAGGATATGTTTGTTTAATTGGACCAACCAATGCAGGTAAATCAACTTTACTAAACACAATTTTTAAAAAAAAAATTTCAATTGTTTCTCATAAAGTTCAAACAACAAATTTTGCAATAGAGGTTGTTAAATATCATAAGGATAACAAGATTATTTTTGTAGATACCCCTGGTCTTTATAATAAAAAAAATAATACTAACTTTTTAAATGACGTTAATGTTGAGGTAAAAAGATCAGATGTAATCGTTATAATTTTAGATATTTCGATTCATTTATTTTACGAAGAAATTCTTGAAAAAATTATTAAAAATATAAAAAAACCAAAAATATTAGTATTTAATAAAATTGATAAAGTTTCACAGGAATTTGCAATCGAGCAGGTTAATAAATCTAATTTTGTTAAAAATTTTGATGAAATTTATTACGTTTCAGCCCTTAAAAACAAAAATATTAATAATCTTTTAGATGGGATTGTTTCAAAACTTCCTGAAGGTAATTTTGAAAATTCTATTAACTTTGAAACAAATATATCTAAAGATGTTTTTTTTTCTGAACTTACACGCGAGGCGGTATTTAAATATTTAAACCAAGAGCTGCCTTACCAGATTTATGTAAAAACTTATAAATTTGAAAAAGAAAATAGGAATTATAAAATTTACCAATATATTTATGTAAAAAATAATAATCATAAAAAAATTATTTTAGGAAAGAATGGAAGTGTTATTAAAAAAATTGGCATAGCAGCTAGAAAAGAAATTGAAAAACTATTTAAACACAAAGTTAGTTTATTTTTAGACGTACAAACATCTAAGCAATGACTTGGAGTGATGAGGGATACATACTTGGAGTTAATATTTACGGTGAAAATTCTTCTATTATAAGCATTCTTTCAAAGGATCATGGTCATCATAAAGGAATAATTTATGGAGGAACTTCTTCCAAATTAAAAAAATTAATTCACATTGGTAATAAAATTAAAGTTACATGGAAGTCAAAATCAGAGGATGCAATCGGTTACTATAATTTTGAATTGTTGGATGCAATAGCTCCAAAATATTTTGATAACGATAAGAAATTAACAGCTATATTATCAGCCACAAGTATCTGTCTAAAAATATTACCTGAAAGAAATGTATATTTAACTGTTTACAACTCTTTTGAGGATTTATTTAAATCATTAAATTCAAATGATTTTTTTAAAAAATACGTTTTATGGGAGAGATTTTTGTTATCTGAGCTCGGCTACAATCTTGATTTAGAAAGTAAAGAAACTTTAAAATTATTTAATAAAAATTTAAGTTATCCACAATATTTTAATGATAATTCAGCATCCTTTACTGATAAAGACATTTACAACGGGTTGTTAATTAACAAGCACCAATTATTAAATTATATTTTTGAACCAAATAAAGTTAAATTTCCTTTTTATAGAATAAAATTAGAAAATTTCTTTAATGAAAAATAAAGATAATATTTTAAATGCATCATTGGCAACTGAGTTCAGCCAAAAGTATTTAGCCTATGCATTATCAACGATTACCCATAGAGCGTTGCCTGATGTTAGGGATGGTTTAAAACCAGTTCACCGCCGACTGCTTTACGCTATGTATCTTTTAAATTTAGGATCCAAATTACAACCTAAGAAATCCGCAAGAGTAGTTGGGGATGTTATCGGTAAATTTCATCCTCATGGAGACCAGTCTGTTTACGATGCATTAGTGAGATTAGCTCAAGATTTTTCAATTCGTTATCCATTAGTAAACGGTCAGGGAAATTTTGGAAATATTGACGGCGATAATGCTGCCGCCATGAGATACACGG
This sequence comes from Candidatus Pelagibacterales bacterium, assembly GCA_016882185.1. Taxonomy (GTDB): domain Bacteria; phylum Pseudomonadota; class Alphaproteobacteria; order Pelagibacterales; family Pelagibacteraceae; genus Fontibacterium. Next base: position 4,137 of record VHCC01000011.1, read on the forward strand.
AGGCAAAACTCACTGAAATTTCTGAACTTTTGCTAGAAAATATAGATGAAGAAACGGTGGATTTTAAAAGTACTTATGATGGCGATTTACAAGAGCCTTTAGTATTTCCTGCAAAATTTCCAAATTTATTAGCAAATGGAGCATCTGGAATTGCCGTTGGAATGGCAACAAGCATACCACCACATAATATTGTCGAAATTTGCGAAGGTTTAAAAATTGTCAATCATGACAAAAATGTTTCAATAAAAGAATTATTAAAAGTTCTTCCAGGTCCTGATTTTCCAACGGGTGGTATTTTAAATAATAATAAGTCAGAAATATTAAAAGCCTACTCAAGTGGAAGAGGTTTTTTTGAACTAAGATCTTCTTATAAAATTGAGGATTTAGGTAGAGGTCAATATCAAATATCAATACATGAAATTCCTTATCAAGTAAGTAAATCGACTTTAATAGAAAAGATTGCAGATCTTATTATAAGTAAAAAAAATAAATTAATTGATAATGTTATAGATGAGTCAGATCAATTAGTTCGTATAGTTATCCGTCCAAAAAACAGAAATGTTAAACCTGAAGTATTGATGGAAAGTTTGTTCAGACAAACCGATTTACAGGTAAGAATTCCATTAAATATGAATGTTTTAAATTCAAAGCTACAGCCAAAAGTAATGTCGATAAAAGAAGTTTTAGTAAATTTTTTATCCCATCGTTATGAAGTTTTAATAAGAAAATCAGAATTTAGATTAAAGAATATCAAAAACAGAATAGAAATTTTAATTGGATTTATTAAAGTTTATCACAATTTAGATAAAATTATTAAAATTATAAGAAATGCGGATGATCCAAAACTACAACTAGTAAAAAAATTTAAGTTCACACAAAATCAAGTAAATGCAATTTTGGATATGCGTTTAAGAAATCTTAGAAAATTAGAAGAAAAGGAAATTAAGCAAGAATATAAAGATTTATTATCTGAAAAAAACTTTTTAACAAAATTATTATCTTCTAAATCTTTACAAAAAAAAGAAATAGATAATGAAATAGATTTTTTAATTAAAAAATTTAAAGATAATTCATTATTAGGCAAAAGAAGAACTCAATTAGATAAATTTGGAAGTATTAATGAAGAAGACTTTGATAATGAGATTAAATCTGATGATCCTCTTACAATTACTATTCTCAAAAATGGTTTTATTAAATCTCAAAAATCTTTTGTTAAAAATTTGGAAGAACAAATTGGAAATGAAAGTAGCTCTTTATTAGTTTATGCTCGCTCCAACGATAAAATTATATTAGCTTCAAATTTTGGTAAATTTTATACAATTGAGGCAGATAACATATTAACTGGATCATCAACAGGAAGACCAATTTCTTCATATCTATCCCTTACTGACAATGAAAAAATTATTGATGGCTTTAAATTTGATAATGAAGGTGAAATTTTTATCTACACTAGAGAAGGATATGGTTTTGTTGCTTTAGAAAAAAACCTTGAAACTAATAAAAAAACTGGAAAAAAAGTGATGAATGTGAAGGGTGATGATAGGGTTATTGGAGTTTCTAAAGTAATTAAAGATTATGATGCTGTTGCAGTCATTTGCGAGGCTGACAAGAAAAATAAGATGCTTGCTTTTAATATTAACGAACTTCCAAAATTAGATAAGGGCAGAGGTGTCATTTTAGTTAAAGGAAAATCACTAAAGGTTATTAATGCTACAGCATTTAATTCAAAGTCGGTTATAAAAGATCAAATGGATAAAACTCTGTTTGATAAATCCACAATAGAGGACAATTTTGGAAAGAGAGCTCAATCTGGAAAGATTATTAAGAATTATAAAAATCAGATTATGAATAGAAATTTTGAAAATAACATTAGATGTCATTTATAATACGATGAATATTTCCAGATATAAGAAAGTTTTGTCAAAATATGCAACTGGAATAACAGTTATAACAAAAAAAAGTAAAAATAGTTTAATTACAGGAATTACAGTTAATTCCTTTGTCTCAATATCTTTAAAGCCCGTATATATTTCATGGAGCTTAGACAAAACAACGTCAAGTTATAAAAAATTTTATAATTTAAAATTTTTTAATATTTATATTTTATCTGAAAAACAAACTAATGTTTCAAATTATTTTTCCTCTAGAAATGAAATACAAAAAAACTCAACTATTGTGAAAAATTTATTAAAAAATAATTTGGCAGAACTTAATTGTAAAACAGTAAAAAAAATTAATATTGGTGATCATTTATTTTTTGTTGCAAAAGTTTTGCAATTTAAATTAAAAAAAGAAAAAAAACCCCTTATTTATTTTGCAAGTAAATATAAAAAATTATTTGGATAGGTATTTTTCTATTACTTCATTAGCAAAGTAAGAAACAATTGCATTAGCGCCAGCTCTTTTAAAACTATAAATTACTTCAATAATAATATCTTCTTTTGCTAGTGATGATTTAATTCCATTTTTAATTAAGCTGTATTCACCTGAAACGTTGTAAGCAAAAACAGGTACGTTAAATTTTTGTTTAATTTTATAAATAATATCAAGATAAGCTAAAGCTGGTTTAACCATTACAAAATCTGCTCCTTCATCCAGATCTAATTTAACTTCAAGTAGCGCTTCATCTGAATTTTTATAATCCATTTGGTAAGTTTTTTTGTCAGATTTAAGAGTTAAGGATGTACCAACAGCATCTCTAAAAGGAGAGTAGAAGTTAGAGGCATATTTAACTGCATAGGACAATATTTGAATATTAAAAAATTTATTTTTTTCCAAAGCATTTCTTATTAAGCCAATTCTTCCATCCATCATGTCTGATGGGGCAATGATATCGCATCCAGCTTGTGCTTGGACTAAGGCTTGTTTAATTAAGATTTTATTTGTTTCATCATTATGAATTTCATTATTTATAATAAGACCGTCATGACCATGGGACGTGTACGGATCAAGAGCTACATCGCACATAACCCCAATATTCTTATTTAATTTTTTAACCTGCGATATTGCATTACAAACTACATTATTTTTATTAATAGCTTCAGTCCCCTTATTATTTTTTTTTGAATTTTCAATTAATGGAAAAATAGCAACAGCAGGTATTTCATTTTTTGATGCTCTAGAAATAATTTCATCCAATCTATCTATGGAATATCTAAATATCCCTGGCATAGATTTAATTTCTTGTTTCTTGTTCTTACCCTCACAAACAAAAACAGGTAATATAAAATCAGATTTATCAAGATAAGTGTCATTTATTAGTCTTCTAGACCATTCTGACTTTCTATTTCTTCTTAATCTAGTGCTAGGGAATTTCATTAGAATTTTATATTTAATGCGACAATACAGTAAAAGTATATATTTGAAAAAAGTATTTTCTATAGGGTAATATTAGCTATGAGCATAGATTACGATCTTATTTTTAACAGTGCATTAAAAGATCTAAGACAAGAAGGTCGTTATAGAATTTTTAATAATATTACTCGAAAAAAAGGTGAGTTTCCAAAAGCAGTTTATAATAATCAATACGGAATTAAATCTGACGTAACTATTTGGTGCAGCAATGATTATTTAGGAATGGGGCAAAATCCTCTTGTTGTCGATGCATTCGTAAATGCTGTAAATTTAGTAGGAGCTGGTGCTGGTGGAACAAGAAATATTTCAGGCACATCAAATTATCATGTTGAGTTAGAAAATGAGTTAGCAAAATTTCATAATAAAGATGGAGCTTTAATTTTTACCTCTGGCTACATTGCAAATGAATGCGCGTTAAGTACGTTAGCTAAATTTTTACCAAACTGTATTATTTTTTCTGATGAAAATAATCATGCGTCAATGATTGAGGGTATCAGAAAAGGTAATTCTGACAAATTTATCTGGAAACATAATGATGTTGATCATCTTGAGTATCTTTTAAAAAATTCTAATAAAGATCATCCAAAAATTGTAGCCTTTGAATCTGTTTATTCAATGGATGGTGATTTTGCTCCGATTAAAAAAATTATTGAAGTTTCAAAAAAATATAATGCACTTACTTATTTAGATGAGGTTCATGGAGTTGGACTTTATGGAAAAAATGGTGGGGGTTTATCTGAACAACTTGGGTTAACTTCGGAGATAGACATTATCGAAGGAACATTAGCTAAAGGCTTTGGTTTGATGGGCGGTTACATTACAGCTAAATATAATATTATAGATGTTATTAGATCGTTTGCTCCAGGATTTATTTTTACAACTTCCTTACCTCCTAGTTTAGCAGCAGCAGCAGTTGCTAGCATTCGATATGTTAAAAACAATTATAGTTTAAGGGAAGCTCTTTACGAGAGGGCAGAAAAATTAAAAAAATTAATGCTTGCTAAGAATTTGCCAATTATAAAAAATAATAGTCACATAGTACCACTGTTAGTTAAAGATCCTGTGAGATGTAAAGAAATTTCAGATATTTTATTAAATGAATACTCAATATATGTGCAGCCTATTAACTATCCGACGGTTCCAAGAGGTTTAGAAAGACTTAGATTTACCCCAACCCCTTTACACGATGATTCTAAGTTAGAGTTCCTTGTAAATGCACTTGATAAAATTTGGAGAGAATTAAAACTTTCAAGAGCGGCCTAATATATAAAATTATTAATTAGTTTTTTTAATATACAAGGGATTTTGAAGTTGGTAATTAACAGCTGTGTCTAAATCACTTACAAAATCAATTATTATTGGCTCTGATCATGCTGGTTTCTTAGTTAAGGAGAAAATTAAAGTTTTTTTAAAGGAAGCTAATATTAAATTATTAGACATTGGAACTTTTTCAGGAGAAAGAGTTGATTATCCAGATTATGGGAAAAAATTAGCATTAGCTGTAAAAAATAAATCTATATTTGGAATATTGGTTTGCGGCTCTGGCATTGGGGTTTCTATTGCGGCAAATAGGATTAAAAAAATAAGAGCAGCTGTTTGCTACAACAAAAAATCAGCCTCTTTAGCTAGAAAACATAATAATGCAAATGTATTGTGTCTTGGCGCTAGATTAATTGATTTTAAAAACATTAAAACCATTGTAAACACTTTCATTAGTACAAAATTTGAAAAAGGCAGACATTTAAATAGAGTTAAAAAATTAGATAAATAAATATGAGTGTAGCCAATAATGTTGATAAGAAAAATATAGAAGATTTTTTTAATCATGGTTTAAAGACTTCAGATCCAGATATTTATGAATCAATTCAAAAAGAATTTTCTCGTCAACAAAATCATATTGAGTTAATTGCATCAGAGAATATTGTTTCAAGAGCAGTATTAGAAACTCAAGGATCAGTTTTAACGAATAAATATGCCGAAGGCTACAGTGGCAAAAGATATTATGGTGGTTGCGAATTTGTTGATATTGCAGAAGACTTGGCAATTGAAAGAGCAAAGAAATTATTTAAGTGTAATTTTGTAAATGTTCAGCCCCATTCAGGAGCACAAGCAAATGGAGCAGTATTTTTAGCTCTATTAAAACCTGGTGATACAATTTTAGGAATGGGAATTGATCAGGGAGGTCATCTCACCCATGGAGCAGCTCCGGCAATGTCTGGTAAGTGGTTCAATGCAATTGCTTATGGAGTTAGAAAAGATAATGGATTAATTGATTATGACTCAGTTAAAGATTTAGCAATTAAACACAAACCAAAACTAATCATTGCAGGTGGTAGTGCTTATTCAAGAATAATTGATTTTAAAATTTTTAAAGATATCGCAAAACAAGTTGGTGCTTATTTGTTAGTTGATATGGCCCATTTCTCTGGTTTAGTTGCTGGAGGAGTATATCCAAATCCCATTGAATATGCAGATGTGGTTACATCCACTACTCACAAAGTGTTAAGGGGACCAAGAGGTGGAATAATTTTGACTAATAATGAAGAGTTAGCAAAAAAATTTAATTCAGCTGTTTTTCCTGGCTTGCAAGGAGGACCATTAATGCATGTGATTGCTGCTAAAGCTGTTTGTTTTAAAGAGGCTTTGTCAGATGATTTTAAATCTTATACAAAATCAGTAGTAGCCAATGCAAAGGTACTATCAGAAACATTAAAGAATTTAGGCTATACGATTTTTTCAGGAGGAACTGACACTCATTTAATTCTTATAGATTTAAGACCTTTTAAAATAACAGGAAAAGATGCTTCAGATTCATTAGGAAGAGCAAATATAACGTGCAATAAAAACGGTATTCCTTACGATGATCAAAAACCTTGGATTACATCTGGAATTAGACTTGGAACACCAGCATGTACAACTAGGGGATTTTCTTTAAACGAATTTAAAACAGTTGGAATTTTAATTGATCAAATTTTAAAAGGGTTAATTAATAAAAATAGTGATAAAGTTGAAAAAGAAGTTCAAGAAAAAGTAAAAAATTTGTGCGGAGCTTTCCCAATTTATAATTTTTAATTTTTGTGATTTGTCCATTTTGTAAAGAAAAAGAAACTTCAGTAATTGATTCAAGGCCCACTGAAGATGGAACTGTTATCAGACGCAGAAGAGAATGTAGTTGCGAGAAAAGACAAAGATTTACCACTTTTGAAAGAGTTCAGCTTAGAGAGTTAATTGTTGTTAAAAAAAATGGAAGAAAATCTACTTTTGATAGAGAAAAATTAGCTAAATCAATTAATATTGCACTTAGAAAAAGACCTGTAGATAGCGATACAATAGAAAAATTTATCTCGAAAATTTACAGAAATTTAGAAGACTTAGGCCAAGCCGAAATATTATCTAGCACAATTGGAAAATATGTAATGGAAGGTTTAAAAGATCTTGATCCAGTTGCCTACGTTCGTTTTGCTTCAGTATATACTAATTTTAAAGAGGCAAAAGATTTTGAGCAATTTGTAGACCAACTTAATGTTCCTTCAAAAAAATAATACTAAATTTATTAATTCTTATTTTATGAAGCTGGCTTTTAATTTAGCCAACCTTCATCATAATATGACCGGAGTTAATCCCTCCGTAGGTTGTTTAGTTTGCAAAAAAGATAAAATATTATCCTATGGAGTAACAGGCATTGGTGGAGGTCCACATGCTGAATATTCCGCATTAACTAATTTAAAAAAAACAAATAATTTAAATTGTTTTGTTTCTTTGGAACCCTGTCATCACCAAGGAAAAAATCCACCGTGCACAAAGTCTATAATTAATAAAAAAATTAAAAATCTTTATTATTCAGAAACCGATGATGATCCTAGAGTTCAGGGCAAAGGGCTTGAATTTTTACAAAATAATAGAGTAGAGATAAGTAAAATTAATAATACTTATAAAGATAATTTTTATAAATTTTATAATGATTTTAATAAAAATTTTATACCAAAAGTTTATGCAAAAATAGCAACCACAAAAAATTATTACTCTTTTGTTAAAGATAGACCGCAAATTACAAATATTTATTCTAAAAAATTAACCCATATTTTACGTTCAGAAATTAATGCAATTTTAATAGGAGTTAGTACGCACAATAAAGACAATCCATTACTAAATAGTCGTATAAGTGGTTTGGAACGATTGTGTCCTGCTCGTTTTATAATTGATCCAAATCTTAGAATTAAAAAAAATTCAAAATTAATTTTATCTGCAAAAAAAATAAAAACTTATATTTTTTATTCATCTAAAAATAAAAATAAAATCGAATATCTCAAGAAGAAAAATATTTTCTTAATTTATTTACCTTTTGTTAAAAAAAACGAGGTAGATTGCAAACAAATCCTAGTTACTATCGGTCTGTTGGGTTACAAGAATGTATTAATAGAAGGGGGTTATAGTACTATTAAAAAATTTATTGATCATAATTTGATAGATTTTTTTTATTTTTTTAAAAATAATGAATTTATAAATAAAAAGATGTCCCATTCATTTAAGAGGATTTATATGACTTTATTAAAAAAATTTAAAATCCAAAAAAAATTACAACAGGTTTATTTGAAAAATAACTCCTTAACTGTATTTAAGAAATAATTAATTAGATGTTCACTGGAATAATAAAAAATATTGGAATTGTTAAACAATTTAAAAAAAAAACTAATGGTTATTACCTAACTGTTATTTCAAAATTACAATTTACCAAAAAAGATATTGGCACCTCTATTTCATGTTCTGGAGTTTGTTTAACCCTAACAAAAATTAGAAAATATAAGAGTGAAAATGAATTATTCTTTTATTTATCAAAACACACAGTTTTAACCTCGGCATTTAAGTATTTAAGATCTGGAGACATTATAAATTTAGAAAAATCCATGAAATATGGTGATGAGTTTGCAGGTCATTTTGTGCAAGGACATGTGGACACCACTATTAAAGTTTTAAATGTCGATTCTAGTAATAAAAAAAGTTGGATTATATTTTTTAATATACCTAAAAAGTTTAAAAAGTTTTTAATTGAGAAAGGGTCCATAGCAATCAATGGAATATCTTTAACTATTGCAAAAATTTTTAATGATAAATTTAAAGTCGTGATTATTCCTCATACACTGCAAAATACAAATCTATTAAAATTACAGAAAAATAATTACGTTAACGTTGAGATTGATTTGATAGCTAAAACTTTATTAAAAAAATAATCATGTTTTCTTCAGTAAAAAAAATTATTCAAGATGCAAAGAGAGGAAAAATTTTTATTTTAGTCGATGATAAAAATAGAGAAAACGAGGGAGATCTTGTCATTCCCGCTTCAAAGATTGATCATAAAAAAATTAACTTTATGGCAACTCATGGTAGGGGTTTAATTTGTTTAGCTATTGATAAAAATAAAGCTAAAGCTTTAAATCTATCTTTAATGCCGAGCAGGAACTCTTCGCGATTACAAACTGCATTCACTATTTCAATTGAAGCAAGAAAGGGAGTCACAACAGGAATTTCTGCAAAAGACAGAGCTCATACTATTAAAACAGCAATAAAAAAAAATGTTACAGCAAAAGATATATCAACGCCTGGTCATATTTTTCCATTAATTGCAAAGGACGGTGGCGTACTAGAAAGAGCTGGTCACACCGAGGCATCGGTTGATATAGCTAAGCTTGCTGGATGTGGTCCAAGCGGTGTCATCTGTGAAATAATGAATACAGATGGTTCAATGGCAAAGGGAAGACACCTTATAAATTATGCTAAAAAATTTAATTTAAACATTGCACGTATTGAAGATTTAATTTCTTACCGATTAAAAAAAGAAAGTTTGATAAAGCTTAAGAGAATTGAGCAAGTAAAGATTGGTATGGATGATGTGTATCAAGTTAAAATTTATGAGAATAAATTAGACGGAAAAGAGCATATCGCTTTAATCAAAACTCAGGATAAAAAAATTACTCCAAGAGTTAGAGTTATATCATCCAATATCATAACAAGCTTTTTATCAAAAAATAAAGAAAATCTATCTATTAATAAAACACTTAATTATTACAAAAAATTTAAGAATTGTATTTTAATTATAATCAGAGACGAGCTGGTCACAACTAATCTAGATAATAAAAAAGAAAGCAGTTTGCGAAATTATGGTATTGGTGCACAGATTTTGCGAAGTTTAAATGTAAGAAAAATGATTTTAATATCTAAATCTAAGAAAAATATTATAGGTCTAGATGGTTTTGGTATAAAAATTGCAAAACAAGAGTTTATTAAATGAAAAAAAAAATATTAATAGTTAGTTCTTCTTTTTATAAAAATTTAGAAAAAAAACTTCTATCGGGCGCTTTCAACGAAATAAATAAAAAACTATTTTCAGTTAATCATTTTTCTGTTTCAGGGGCATATGAAATTCCTCAATTGCTAAATATTTTATTAAAGAAAAATAAATATGCTTTTTGCATAGCACTGGGCTGTATTATTAAAGGAGAAACACCACATTTTGATATCATTAGTCAGTCCGTATCTGATAAATTATTAGAAATTTCAATAAAACATAATATTCCAGTTTCTAATGGTGTACTCAATTGTAATAATGCAAAACAAGCCAAAGTTAGATGTGATCCTAAATTAAACAATAAAGGTGGAGAATCCGTACGCGCTGCATTAAGTGTTTATAATTCTATTTATAAACTTTAATGACAATTGTTAAAAATAATTCAAGGTTAATAATAGTTCAACTTTTATATAGTTATTATTTAAATCAAGAAAAATTATTATTTGATTTTAAAAATCCTTATAAAAGATTTATTAAAAAGATTTGTAACGGAGTTATTGAAAACAATTCTTTATTAGAAGAAAAGTTAATAAGCTTTTTAGATAAAAAATTTGATCTTAAAAATTTTGAAATAATATTTTCTATTATATTAAAGTCTGCAATTTATGAGATTTTTTTTTATAAAAAAACGCCTTTTAAGGTAGTCATCGATGAATATCTAAAAGTTACCAAAATGTTTCTAAACGATAAGCAGAAAAATATTATTAACGCTGTGCTAGATAAAATTGCAAAAAGTATCTAGTTTTTTGCAGTTTTTCATTTGTTTTAAATGTCATTTGATTAAAAAGGTTGATTTTATAAAGGTAATTTGGCATTTACGTAGTCCTTGTTAACCAAACAACCAAAATATCCATATTATGCTTAATCCAAGTTTAGTTTTAAATTTAGTAATTCTTTGCGGAATTTTATCAATTATTTTTGCTTATATTACCGGCGTTCAAATTTTATCAGCAAGTTCTGGTAATGCTAGAATGAAAGAAATTGCAGGAGCAATACAAATAGGAGCAAGAGCATATTTAAATCGTCAATACAAAACCATTTCAATAGTTGGAGTAGTTGTTCTTATTGCTGTAATTTTTTTATTTAATATTTGGGTTGGACTTGGTTATTTCATTGGTGCTTTTTTATCAGGCATAGCGGGTTATGCTGGAATGTTAATTTCTGTGCAAGCGAATGTTAGAACTGCTGAAGCATCGAGAAAAAGTTTAGCAGAAGGATTAAAAATTTCTTTTAAATCAGGCGCGCTAACTGGAATGTTAGTTGCCGGTTTAGCATTACTTGCCATTGCAGTTTATTATTGGGTACTTTTAGAATTAAAAATTGAAGAAAGAGAAATTTCTAATGCTTTAGTTGCGCTAGGATTTGGTGCTTCTTTAATTTCAATTTTTGCAAGATTAGGTGGAGGAATTTTTACTAAAGGTGCGGATGTTGGAGCTGACTTAGTTGGAAAAGTTGAAGCTGGAATTCCGGAAGATGATCCAAGAAACCCTGCTGTTATCGCTGATAACGTAGGAGATAACGTTGGAGATTGCGCTGGAATGGCTGCAGATTTATTTGAAACTTATGCAGTTACAATTGTTGCTACTATGGTTTTAGCTTCCATATTTTTCTCTGGAAATTTAAACATGTTAATTTATCCATTAGCAATTGCTGGCAGCTGTTTAATTACATCTATCATTGGAACTTATTTTGTAAGACTGAGTGCTAAAAAAAGTATTATGGGAGCTCTTTATAAAGGCTTTATAGTCTCTGCAGTTTTATCTTTAATTGTTCTATATCCAGTCACTGAGTATGTTGTTGGATTTACTAAAGTATATAAAGTTGGAGCTCTTAGCTTTACAGGACTTAAATTATATTACTGCGGAGTAATTGGTCTTGTAATTACTGGATTATTAATTTGGGTTACAGAATACTATACAAGTACAGTTTATAATCCTGTCAAATCCATCGCTAAATCTTCAACAACTGGACATGGTACAAACGTCATTCAAGGTTTGGCTATTTCCATGGAAGCAACTGCATTGCCAGCGTTAATTATTGTAGCTGGAATTTTATCAACTTATTTAATTGCAGGGTTATACGGAATTGCAATTGCAGTTACTACAATGTTGGCTTTAACAGGAATGGTTGTTGCTTTAGACGCATATGGACCAGTAACTGATAATGCTGGTGGAATAGCGCAAATGAGCAATTTACCTGCAAGTGTCAGAAAAGTTACTGATGCTCTTGATGCAGTTGGAAATACTACAAAGGCTATAACAAAAGGATATGCAATTGGTTCTGCAGGTCTTGGAGCTTTAGTTTTATTTGCTGCATACACAGAAGATATTAAACATTTTTCAAAAACTTCAGGTTCAGCATTAAAAGGAATTGTAGTAAATTTTGATTTATCAAATCCATATGTTGTTATTGGTTTATTAATTGGAGGTTTGCTTCCTTATTTGTTTGCTTCTATGGGAATGCAAGCAGTTGGTAGAGCAGGCGGAGCTGTAGTTATTGAAGTTAGAAGACAGTTTAAAAAATGGCCTGGTATTATGAAGAACAAACAAAAACCAGACTATAGAAATGC
>VHCC01000012.1 GCA_016882185.1 Candidatus Pelagibacterales bacterium
TATAGATTTTTTTAGTGATGAAGTTTTTTTTCAAACAATTTTAAATGATTTTATAAGTAAAAATAAATTTATTTACTTAACTTCTAATAAATTATCAGGAAGCATTTCATTTAAATTAAAAGATTTGGTTTCACGTTTAAACTCATTAGTTACTGTTGCAATTACTAATCCTTCCGATGAACTATTTTACCAAATCTTAACAAAGATGCTTTCAGATAAACAAATTAATATTACAAAAAAAGAAGTCGATTTTGTTTTAAAAAATATTGAGAGAAGTTATGAGGCTGCTTCAAAATTTGTTAAGAATTTAGATGAGTTATCATTGTTATATAAAAAAAAAATAAATACAAAAATTATTAATCAAGCAATAAATAATATTACTTAATTTTTTTTAAGTTTTTTTTAAAATTTAAAATTAATTTCGTTAAAATTTTAATATCATTTTTATTTAAATTTTTTGAGATAATAGAAATTTTTTCATTCTTTATATTCCTTATAATTTCTTTATCAGAAAATACCCAATTTTTCGGAAGATTAATTTTTTTTGCTATTTTATTTCTTAAACTTATAATTTTAATAAATTTTTTGTTATTTAAAATATTATTACCTAATTTTTTTTTAAAAATAATAGAATAATCTTCGTAGGATATTTTATATATTTCTCTTTTTATTAATTTATTAAATAATTTTAATTTATTATTTTTAATTAAATTATTATTTAATTTATTAAAAATTATTTTAAGATAATAAACATCATTAATTAAGTAATTAATTTTCTCTTCACTAATTGGTCTTTTGAGCCAATTTTCTTTTTGTAATGACTTATCAATACTAATCTTGCAAAAATCTTGGACTAATTTCTTATAAGACGGTGTTTCGTTATAACCATTAAACAACGCTGCTATTTGCGTATCAAAAACAGTAAATAAAATTTTTTTAGCAATTGTTAAAAATATTTCTAAATCCTGTCTAGAAGAATGGATTATTAGTGTATTTTTCTTTTTATTTAAGAATTTAAATATTTTTTTAAAATTAATTTTTTTTTCTAAACAATCAATAATCCCAACATTTTTACCATCAAAAATTACTACAATTGATAGAACCGATTTGTATGTAGATCTTCTTTCAAATTCTGTATCAAAATAAAATTTTTTTTTATTTTTAATTTTTGTAATAAACTGATCTAGTTCTTTGTTGTTTCTAATAAATAAGAAATTATGATTGTTTTTTTTGAACATTAACTGTATTTCAATTTATTATTAAAAAGGTTGATTTGATTTGAATAGATATAGAACTCACAATTGCGCAGAACTTACAATTAATAATATTGGTAAGCAAATTATTCTATCTGGATGGATTCATAAAAAACGTGATCATGGTAATTTATTGTTTATTGATTTGCGGGATCATTATGGAATGACCCAGTGCGTCATTGATAATAAAAATGAATATTTTTCAGCATTAGAGAAAATTAGATTAGAAACTGTTATTCAAATAGAAGGGGTGGTTATTGCTAGAACTTCAGAAACTATTAATAAAGAATTAGCAACTGGCTCCATTGAGGTATCAATAAAAAATTTTCACGTTTTAGGTTCAACAAAAGAACTTCCACTACCAGTTTTTAGCGATCAAGAATATTCAGAGGAAATAAGATTAAAATATCGTTATTTAGATTTAAGAAGAAAAAAATTACATCAAAATATTATATTAAGATCTAATGTTATCTCATTTATTAGAAAAAAAATGGAAAGTCTTGGTTTTTTGGAATATCAAACACCAATTTTAACTTCTTCTAGTCCTGAAGGAGCAAGAGATTTTCTAGTGCCAAGCAGATTAAATCCTGGAAAGTTTTATGCTCTTCCACAAGCACCTCAGCAATTTAAACAATTAATTATGGTGTCTGGTTTTGATAGATATTTTCAAATCGCACCATGTTTTAGAGATGAAGATGCAAGGGCAGATAGAAGCCCAGGTGAGTTTTACCAATTAGATATTGAGATGTCTTTTGTCGAACAAGAAGATGTTTTTCAAGTAGTTGAACCATTACTACATGAAGTTTTTACAAAATTTAGTAAAGATTGTTCAATTAGCAAAACTCCTTTTAAAAGATTTAAGTATAAAGATGCAATGTTAAAGTTTGGGACAGATAAACCAGATTTAAGAAATCCAATTGAAATTAGTGATGTAACTGAAATTTTTGAGAGAGAAGATGTTAAATTAGAAATATTTAAAAAACTAATTCAAAAAAAATCCGTAGTTAGATGTGTTGTTGCAAAAAACGTATCTTCAAGGCCGAGAAGTTTTTTTGATAATTTAGATAAAGGTTCAAAAGCTGAAGGGGCTTCAGGACTAGGTTATATTATTCTTGAAAATAACAATGGTAAGTTAGAGGGAAAAGGACCAATTGCTAAATTCTTCTCCGGCGATGCAATAAATACTTTGTGTAAAAAAGTAAATGCTGTAGGCGGAGATGCTATTTTTTTTATATGCGATATTAAGAAAAATGCTGAAAAATTTTCAGCTTGGGCAAGAACTGAAATCGCAAAAAATTTAGAGTTAATAAAAGAAAATGTTTTTGAATTTTGTTGGGTCACTGATTATCCAATGTTTGAATATAATGAAATTGATAAAAAGATTGATTTTAGTCATAACCCATTTTCTATGCCACAAACACCTATGGATTTGATTGATAAAACAGACCCATTAGAATTATTAGCTTACCAGTATGATATTGTTTGTAACGGAATTGAATTGTCATCTGGGGCAATTAGAAATCACATTCCAGAATTAATGTATAAGTTATTTAAAATCGCAGGTTATTCAAAAGAGGAAGTTGATAATAAGTTTAGTGGAATGATTAATGCTTTATCTTATGGAGCGCCACCGCATGGAGGAATAGCTCCAGGTATTGATCGTATTATCATGTTATTGGCTGGTGAGAAGAATATTAGAGAAGTTACTATGTTTCCATTAAATCAAAATGCACAAGATTTAATGATGAATGCACCTTCAGATGTTTCTGAAAAACAATTAAAAGAGTTAAATATTAAACTAGTTAAAAAAGACTAATTTATTTTTTTACTTTTAATATTTAGTCTGATGTTACTAAGATCTACTAATTTTTCTTTATACTGATTTCTTAAGAAACCTTTGCTTGTAATATTTTTAAGAACATCAATAAGTTGAGCATTTTCTTCAGAGTCCTCTGCTTGGTCTATTTTCTTTATAGAAGGAGTATGAGCAAGATCTTCTCTTCCAAGGTATGAAATTGCAAGCTCTCTAAATAAATAATCTAGAATTGAAGAGGCTGATAAAATTCTGTCATTTCCCTTAACTTTTCCAGAAGGTTCAAACTTAGTATTAATGAAAGCATCAACATATTCTTCTAGTGGAACACCATATTGCAGACCTAGCGATATTGCGATTGCAAAGTTATTCATTAATGATCTTACAAGTTCACCTTCTTTATTGGTATCAATAAAAATTTCACCAACTCTACCATCATCATATTCTCCAATGTGTAAGTAAACTTTATGATCTCCAATCATTGCTTTTTGGATATAGCCTTTTCTACGATCAGGCATTTTTCTTCTTTCACTAAAGGCCTTGTTTTCGATTGTTAAAGAAGAAGCTTTGTTGTCTTGAATATTATTAAAAATTGATGAGGTAATGTTTTCACTTATTTTTTGACTGGAAATCTCTTTAACTTCTTGTTCTTTACTTTGAGGTTTATTGGCTTGAATTTCAGCTAATGAACGAGTCTTTCTTTTATTGAATTTAACATCTAAAACCTCAACTTTTCCATCTTTTCTGCTATCTATTTCTTGAAGGGCTTCGTTAGTTAACTCTTGTAAGTTATGAGTAATTTTAAATAAACAAGTATAAAAACTTTCAGCAATATATTTAGACATTTTTGATTCTTAAAAATTTAATGATTTTAAATCACTATTTTAATCTGTAATAAGTGTCTAGTTAAAAAAATAGACAACTTGAAATAGAAAACTTTTGTGGATATCTTAGAAACTTAAATTCATTCGATGATTAAATTTTTTAAAATTATTTTTACATGGTGGAATGGTCAAACCCTTGGAACATTTTTAAATACAATTTTTTTTGGAAAATTAGTTGGCGTTGATGATTTTAAAAACAAATATTACGTTGATAGAAATGATAAAAGATGGGTTATTTTTAATTCAGAAGTGGAAGCTACAAAAATCCCACCAGAATGGCATGCTTGGATGCACCATTTAATTAAAGAGGTTCCAAGCCAAAGAGAGTTTTCTAAATATAAGTGGCAGAAAGACCATCAAGAAAATAAAACTGGAACTAAAGATGCTTACAATCCCAATAAATATAAGCCGCAGATCAAAGCTGATTATGAAAGTTGGCGTCCTTAGAACTAATAAAATTTAGTTTTTGAAAGCCAATTCACATCATATTTAGAACTAATAAAATCTTCATTTCTTAATATTTTTTTATGAAGATCTATTGTTGAACTTACTCCCTCAATTACAAATTCGTCTAAAGATCTTTTTAGTCTTGAAATTGCTGAGGTTCGATCTTTTCCATGGCAAATAAGTTTTGCAACTAAACTGTCATAATAGGGTGGAATTTTACAACCTTGAAATACGCAACTATCCACTCTTGTTCCTGGACCTGAAGGTTGATTGTAAGTCTTTATTGTTCCAGCGCTCGGTAAAAAATCTTTACTAGGATCTTCCGCATTTATTCTACATTCGATTGCGTGACCAAAAAATGTAATATCTTTTTGTTGCAAACTTAATTTTCCAGTAGATGCTATTTCAATTTGTCGTTTAACAAGATCGATACCAGTTACTTCTTCTGTTACAGGATGTTCAACTTGTAATCGTGTATTCATTTCTAAAAAATAAAATTTTCCTTTATCATAAATAAATTCTAAAGTTCCAGCTCCCTCATAACCAAGTTTTGAAATAGCATTTACCGAGACATCTAATAAATATTTTCTCTGCTCATCACTAATAACTGGGCAAGGACTTTCTTCAATAATTTTTTGATATCTTCTTTGCACGGAACAATCTCGCTCTCCTAAATGAACCGTATTATCTTTACCATCGGATAAAATTTGAACTTCAATATGTCTTGGATTTTCAAAAAATTTTTCAATAAAAACCTCTTCATTATTAAAAAATTTCTTAGCCTCCGTCTGAGCAATTTTAATATTTTCCTCTAATTTGTCTTCAGAATGAACAATTCTCATGCCTTTACCACCACCACCACCTGCAGCTTTGATAAGTATGGGAAAACCAATTTGTTTAGATATTTTTATTGCTTCGCTAATATCTTTTATTCCTGTTTCAGAGCCTGATACAATTGGAAGACCTAAACTTTTTGCTATTTTTTTTGCCTCGATTTTATCACCCATCTTTCTAATAAGTTCAGAACTAGGACCTATAAACTTAACTTTATGTTGTTCTAAAATTTCTGCAAATTTATAGTTTTCAGAAAGAAATCCATATCCAGGATGCACTGCGTCAGCTCCCGTAATTTCAATTGCGGATATTAGGGATGGTATATTTAAATAACTATCTTGAGCTTTTTGTGATCCAATACAAATACTTTCATCAGCAAGTCTGACGTGCATAGATTCGTTATCAGCCGTTGAATGTACAGCAACAGTTGCTATCTCAAGTTCCTTGCAAGCTCGTATCACTCGTACGGCTATCTCGCCCCTATTAGCTATAAGTATTTTTTTTATCATTTATTCGACTAGGATTAGGTCCTGATCAAATTCTACCGCTTCGCCATCGGTTACTAATATTTTTTTAACCACGCCGTCTTTAGTGGATGGAACGTGGTTCATTGTTTTCATTGCTTCAATAATAATAATTGTTTGACCTTTTTTAATATTAGCGCCAACTGTTACGAAGGGTTTTGCACCTGGTTCTGGTGCCAAATAAGCAGTTCCAACCATTGGTGATTTAATAATATTAGCTTTATTGATATTTTCAGAAGTAATAGTAGTTGCAGTGGATGAAGGCCTAGATTGATTGTCATTTGAAATTATTTGTTCATGAACAATGCCTTTGTTAGATTTACTAACTTTATACTTTACGTTATTTTCTGAATATTCAATCTCGGTCAGATTAAATTCATCTAAATAATCTGAAAGTTCTTTGATAATTTTTTTGTCAATTTTCATTATTTATTATCTTTAATTATTTTTTTAATTGCGTCTATTGCTAAAATATAACCATGTGATCCTAAACCACAAATTAGACCATTAACAGCACTACTAATTAATGATTTGTGTCGAAATTCTTCTCTGTGAAAAATATTTGAAATATGAACTTCTATTTTAGGTATTTTTACAAGATTCAAAGCATCCAATATTGCAACGGATGTATGTGTAAAAGCTGCAGCATTAATTATTAAACCATCAAATTTATCTCTAGATTTTTGAATTTTAGTTACAATTTCTCCTTCAATATTAGATTGAAAAAAATCAACTTTAATTTTATTTTTTTTAGCATGTTCTTTACATTTTTTTTCAATCGATTCGAGAGTTTCTTTGCCGTAAATCTTTGGCTCTCTCTCACCTAGTAGATTAAGATTTGGACCGTTAATAATTACTATATTCATATAAAAAAATGATATGTTATAATTTAAAAATAGCTTAAATCCAACATGATACAAATCATTTTGAATGGAAAACCACATAATATAAAAGAAAAAACTAATATAATTTCTTTATTAGAGACTTTGTCTCTTTCAGAAAAAAAAGTAGCTGTAGAAATTAATGAAGAAGTGGTGCCAAGAGATAGTTATGCTAAAAAATTTTTATCATCAAAAGATCGAGTTGAGATAGTTCATTTTATTGGAGGAGGATAATTGGAAGATTTTATAATTTCTGGAAAAAAATATAAGTCACGTCTTATCCTTGGTACAGGAAAGTATAAAAGTTTCGAAGAAACTGCAAAAGCAATTAATGCTGCGGAAGTGGAGATTGTAACAGTCGCTGTTAGAAGGGTAAATGTTACAAATCCTAAGGAGCCAATGTTAGTTGATTTTTTAGACCCAAAAAAAATTACTTATCTTCCAAATACTGCAGGCTGCTATACGGCGGAAGAGGCTTTGCGAACATTAAGGTTAGCAAGAGATGCTGGAGGATGGAATCTTGTAAAATTGGAAGTGCTGGGTGATAAAGAAACGTTATATCCAAATATGATTGAAACTATTGACGCATTAAAAGTTTTAAAAAAGGAAAATTTTGATGTTATGGTTTATTCATCGGACGATCCTATACTTTGCAAACAGTTAGAAGATATGGGTGCTGCAGCTATTATGCCCCTAGGATCTCTAATAGGATCGGGCAGGGGAATTCAGAATAGATTTAATATCTCAATTATTAAAAACCAGGCGAAAGTGCCGGTAATTGTTGATGCTGGGATTGGCTGTGCTTCTGATGCTGCCATTGCAATGGAATTAGGTTGCGACGGCGTCTTAATTAATACCGCAGTCGCTGAGGCTAAAAATCCCATATTAATGGCTGAAGCAATGAAGGATGCTGTAATTGCAGGAAGAAAATCTTTTATTGCTGGCAGAATTAAGAAAAAAGTATCTGCAAATCCATCAAGTCCGTTTGAGGGATTGATTGAATAATTAGTTTACTTCTTTAACTACTTCTGGTTCTTTTTTTTTAGATTTTTTATTATCCTTAAATCTATTTTTATTGAAGAATTTTTTTCTTTTCCCTTTATAATTATTTTGCTTTTCATCAGAAGCTTCTTCCTTATTTTCTAAGTTATTTGTTACAACCTGCTCAGTAGAATTTTCGATAATATTTTTTGAAGAAGGTTCTTTAACTTCAGTACCATTAAATTCGCTTATTAATTTCTTTTTAGAGTCAAAAAAACTAAATAAAAATTCCTGACTTAAAAATTCTGAATTTTGAACCAAATTAATCTTTAATTTATATTTATTTTTAAAAAATTTAAGTTCGGTTGAGTAATTATTATTTAAAATATCAATTATTTTTTTAGATAAACTTACATTTATAATTCTAATCTTTGAGTCACTGAATGCTCGTTCTTCTAATAATTTAAGTACTTTTAGAGCAAATGAATCAACAGATAGCTGAATTTCCCATTTAATCGAACTTTCCCTTAGTCTTTGTCTTGTCATTTCAAGAAGACCAAAGTTACTTATTCTTCCAAATTGAATTCTTGCTTTATCATTTTTTAAAGACTCTCTTAATTTTCTCTCAACTAGTCTTTTATTTGAATAATTTTCCATATCGATAAAATCGATAACGATTAGGCCAGCTAAATCTCTTAATTTAACTTGTCTTGCAATCTCTTCTGCTGCTTCTAAATTATTTGTAAGAGCAGTTTTTTCAACATTTCTTTCTCTAGTTGATCTTCCAGAGTTAATATCAATTGAAACTAAAGCTTCAGTTGGACTTATAATTATATAGCCACCTGATTTTAATTCTATTCTAGGTTCGAAAATTGAATTTAAATATTTTTCAATATTATAGTGATGAAATATTGGAATTTTACCTTTATATTTTACAACGTTCTTTGAATGAGCACTTGAGATTTTTTTTGCATATTTTTTTGCAGCCTCAAACGCTTTATCACCATCAACAATAATTCTATCAATATCTCTGCTATAGAAATCTCTAATAGCTCTAGCAATTAAATCTTCTTCTTCATATATCGTGCTTGGGGCAATGGACTTTAGTGTTTTCATCCTAATTTCTTCCCATGTGCTTAATAAATTTGTTAAATCGTCCTTAATTTCATTTTTAGTTTTATTTGCACCGGCGGTTCTGACTATTAATCCCATTGTTTTTGGAAGCTCTAGGTCATTGATAATTTCTTTCATTTTTTTTCTATCACTAGAGCTATAAATTTTTCGAGAGATCCCACCGCCTTTTGCTGTATTTGGCATTAACACAATATATTTACCTGCAAGGGATATAAAAGTTGTCAGTGCAGCACCTTTTTTTCCTCTTTCCTCTTTTACGATTTGAATAAGAACTATTTGACCAGGTTTGATTACCTCTTGAATTCGATATCTTTTAAACCTGTAAAAACTTCTGTTATTTTTAGGTTTGTCTTCAACAAGATTTTCGTCTTGTGAGTCAATACTGCCATTTGTTACTTTGTTACCGATATTTTCTTCATCCTGATCACCATTCGATGAATTTTTATCTTGTAAATTAATCTCTTCATTTTGTTCAGCATGTTCAACAATTTCCTTATCATTTTCTTCTAAAAGTTTTGCTCTAGCTTCTTCTTCCTCTTTTTTAATACGATCTTTGTCAGCCTGAGGAATTTGGTAATAATCTGACTGAATATCGTTAAACGCTAAAAAGCCATGTCTTTCGTTTCCGAAATCTACAAATGCAGCTTGTAACGAGGGTTCTATTCTACTTACTTTACCTAAGTAGATATTTCCTTTTAGATTTTTGCGATGAATATTTTCATATTCATATTCTTCAATTCCACGATCGGACTTGATAGCAATTCTAGTTTCTTCTGGATGCGAAGCATCGATAAGTAATTCCTTAGACATGATAATAAATTCCTAAATTTTTGATTAATTTTTAATGACATAAAATTCATTTGTTTTCTTAGCTATTATAATAAACATCTATGCTAAAATATCTATTTAAATCTTAATAAATTAAGCAAATCAATGTAGAACTTGTTTGATTATTTAATAAATAAACCATTAAAATTGATTTTTTAAAATGATCGAAGTTAAAAATACTGCAGAAAAAGTAGGCAAATCCCTAGATAACATAAGGGGGTATCTTTGATAAAAATCAGGTCGATAAAAGAATCTCAGATCTAACAGCGCAAACAGAACTTCAAGATTTTTGGAGTAATCAAAAAAATGCAGAAAAAGTAATAAAAGATAGAAATTTTTTATTAGAAATTAAAAACAACTATGATTTTATTTTCAAAGAGCATTTGGATAACAAAGATCTTTTAGATATTGCTTTTAAAGAAAACGATGAAGTTTTAGCCAAAGACCTAAATAAATCATTTGAAAGCAATTTAGAAAAATTAAAAAAAATAGAACTTCTTTGTTTTTTATCCAATGAAAATGATGCTTTGGATGCCTATGTTGAAATTCATGCTGGTGCGGGAGGCACTGAAAGTCAGGATTGGGCTGAGATGTTGAGGAGAATGTATTCAAGATGGGCAGAAAAAAATAATTTTAGAGTTGAGCTTATTCATGAAAGCAGAGGAGAAGAAGCTGGAATAAAATCATCAACAATTAAAATATCAGGCCAATTTGTTTACGGTTGGTTAAAAGGAGAATCTGGAGTTCATCGTTTAGTTAGAATATCTCCATTTGACTCAGGAGCAAGAAGACACACTAGTTTTGCAAGTGCCTGGGTTTATCCTGTTATCAATGAAGATATTAATATTCAAATTTTAGATAAAGATATTCGAATAGATACTTATCGATCCAGTGGAGCAGGCGGTCAGCATGTAAATACCACAGATAGTGCAGTAAGAATAACTCACATTGCAACTGGCATTGTAGTGCAGTGTCAGAACGAAAGATCGCAACATAAAAATAAAGAAACTGCGATGAATATGTTAAAAGCGAGACTTTATGAACTTGAGATGCAAAAAAAACATAAAGACTCAGATAATTTAGAAAATTCCAAAAAAGAAATTGGTTGGGGAAGTCAAATTAGAAATTATGTCTTACAACCCTATCAGTTAGTTAAAGACAATAGGACTAATATTGAAATGACTAATCCAGAGAAAGTATTAGATGGAGATATAACAGTGTTTTTAGAAGCATCCGTATATCAAGGAATTCACTAATGGTAAAAAAATTTAAAATTTTATTTATAATTATTGGAGTTTTTGCATCTATAATAATTTTTTTGTCCTATGGTTTTCAAACATCTAATTTTAATGAATTAATTCAAAAAAGATTTAATGAACAATATAAAAAAATTAAATTAGAATTTAAGAATGTTAGGATCAGTTTAGACATTAAAGATTTTGCAATAAAATTTAGCCTTAATGAACCAAAGCTTTCTCATAAAGGTGATCTAACAAATATTTATCAAACTAATTTTGGTGTTAGTCTTTTTTCAGTTATTAAAGGAAATTTTGAGCCAAAATTTATTGAAGTAAAGTTTTCAGAAAATTCATTTGAGAAAAGTATAGAGCTAGTAAGAGATGTATTTTTAGAAGATGATCAAAAAGGCTATTTTGCAAACAAAGTTAAAAAAGGCCTCATTAAAGGTGATCTTAAGATTTACAATGAAGAAGCAATAAAAATTGAATTTTTGGGTAGCATTAAAGATGCATTTTTTTCAATCACTAATGATTTGCCAGAATTTCAAAATATTAATGCTAATATTGAATTTAAGGGTAGTGAATTAAACGTTAATATTTTATCAGGTTCAGCAGCGGGTCTAAATTTTGATAAATCGAAAATAATTTTAAATGAACTATCGAACAGTTATAAAGTTGCTCTTGATTTAAATTTAGCTGGAAAATTTAATTCACTAAAAGAGTTTAAGAATTTAAAAATTCAAATTTTTGAGGAGATTTCAAAAGACTTTGAAAAGTTATCATTTTCTACAACAGCAACTAACAAGATAGATCTAGAGTTTGATAAAAAAGGAAATCTTTTAAATACTTCGGTTAAAGGTAAAGCCGATATTTCAAATCTAGAACTTGATTTAGTTCAAAATGCTTTTCCTAATATTCTTGATGAAAAAAACCGAAAATTCAAGAATGGTAAATTAAAAGCTGAATTTGATAAAAAAAGTATATTTATTGATGGAATTATTTTTAATCAGAATGATACTTTAGATTTCAAGATAAATACCGATCTTGCAAAAAAAACATCAAAAATTAATATTATCTCAGAGATAAATTTTGTTAACTGGCAAAAAATTTTTAAACCCGTATATATAAAAGGATCTTCTAAATTTTACATTCAGTTAAATATTAATAAAGATCAATACTTATTTGACACAAGAGTTGATATTAAAAAAAGTTTAATAAGTTTTTCTCCAATTAATTTTAATAAACTATTAGATGATGAGGGTCAGATTCTTTTAAAAGGAGAGGTTAAAAAAAGTATCACTGAACTTGATAAAGTTTCTATCACTGCAGGTAAAAATAAAATTGAAATATTTGACTTAAACTTAGATGAGAATTTTTCTATAACATCTGTTAATAATATTACCGTTAATACTGATAAGAGTAATTTTAAAATTACATCTTCCAAAAAAAATAACCTAAATCATATAGATATTTCTGGAAAACGACTGGATGCAAAATATATTATTGATAGTTTAACAAGTTCAAAACCGTCAACTTTAGTATCAAAAAAATTTAATGGAACGATTAGTGCAAATATTGGCACTTTAGATACTGGAACTAACGATGATGTTAGAGATTTTGTTTTAAATGGAACAATTTTAAAAGGTCAATTTACAAAATTAGATGCCAATGGAGTTTTTTCAAATAAAGAAAAAATTACAATAAAAATAAGTAGAAATAAAAACGGCAATATTGCAACCTACATGCTCTCCGATCGAGCAAGACCCTTTATTGCAAGCTTTAACTTTATAAAAGGATTTGAAAAGGGAAAATTAGAATTTAGTTCTGAAGACTTAAGTCCAACGTCATCAAAGGGAAAAATAATTATTACTGATTTTAAAATTAGAGAAATACCTGTTCTTGCGCAAATACTCTCCTTAGCTTCCATTACTGGAATTTTAGATACTTTGAAGGGTGATGGTATTCGTTTTGATAATACAGTGATTGTTTACGAAAATGATGAAAAATTTTTCACTTTTAAAGATTTTTATGGAACTGGCCCATCCCTTGGTTTTATTGTTGAGGGTAGAATTAATAATACTGATAATTTTGTAAGTATAGACGGTAATTTAATCCCTGCTTATGAAGTTAATCGCCTTTTATCTAATATTCCAATTTTAGGTCAGATTTTAACTGGCAAAAGTGGCGATGGAGTATTTGGTGTTAGCTTTAAAATAAAGGGAAAAGATAATAATTTTGATACGACCATTAACCCTATTAGAACTTTAACACCAAGATTTGTGCAGAGATTTTTAGAAATATTTAAATCGGCTAAATAGCTTCTATTAAAACGTGCTGTTTCTTCCCAAATGAAATTTTGATAATTTTTTCACCTTTAAAATCATCTTGAGTGACAATTTTTTTTTCATCTAAAACAATTTCATTATTTAATCGATAACCCTTATTTGAAATATTTCTTCTAAATTCTCCATTTGATTTTGCAAAATTGATTTTAATAATCAATTCATTAAAAGATATTCCTTTATGAAATTCTGATTTTTTAATTTCAATTTTTGGCAAATCATCGCCAAAAGATTTATCTTGAAATGTTTTTTTAGAGGTTGCCTCAGCATTGGAAGAGGCTTTATCGCCATGGAGTATTTTAGTTGCCTCATTTGCAAGAATAATCTTAAAATCGTTAATATTTCTTGATTTATCATTTTCAAATTCAGTGATCTTATTAATTGGTAACTCTGTAAATAATCTTAAATATTTAAATACATCCGCATCATTTACATTCCGCCAAAATTGCCAGTATTCATAAGGACTCGTTTGTTTTTCATCTAGCCACACAGCTCCCTTTTCTGTTTTACCCATTTTAGCACCGGAACTTGTAGTAATGAGTGGTGTTGTTAAACCATAAGATTCTTTTCCATTAACTCGTCTTATCAATTCAATACCATTGACGATATTTCCCCATTGATCAGAACCACCTATTTGTAAGACACATTCATTTTTTTTGTTCAGTTCAAGAAAGTCATAGGCTTGTAAAATCATATAATTAAATTCTAAAAAACTTAAGGATTGCTCTCTATCTAATCTAAGTTTTACACTATCAAAAGTTAGCATTTTATTAATTGTAAAATGTTTTCCATAATCTCTTAAAAAATTAATATAATTAATTTTAGTCAGCCATTTTTCATTATTTAAAAAAATAAATTTATTATTTGCTTTATTATTTAAAAATTTATTAAAAACTTTTTTAATACCCGAAGTATTTTTTTTAATTTCTGCGCTTGTTAAAATTTTTCTACTTTCTTCTTTACCAGAAGGATCCCCGACCATTGTTGTGCCACC
>VHCC01000013.1 GCA_016882185.1 Candidatus Pelagibacterales bacterium
CAGATGCAGACTCATTAATTAAATCCCCAGGAGCTTGTGGTGATAGATAACATTTTCTGCTCATCATTTGCGTTTTAGTCCATGCTTGTTTTGTAATTTCATTATCTTTATGAATGGTAGCAGTTCCCTCAGCGCGAACCTGTATCTTTCTTTTCTTACTATAAAATACAAAATAAATTTTTTTATTTTTTTTAAGATATTCAATTTTTGGTGAACGATAATCCGTATGAAATCTTAAGATATTTTTATCTTTAAAAGCTCCCCGTAACACAACAATTCTACCATCTGCACCTTCTTCAGAATTAGCAATTACAACGGGTAATCTAAAATCTTCATTTCTATCGACCACACCTCTTTGTAAAAGAGTCCAGATTTCATCTAATATTAAATTAATATTATTATAATAATCAGGAATATTCTTAATCACTCTTGCTAATTTATTTTTTTTTAAGTCGAGTAATCAAACTTGATGTATCAAATCGATTGCCACCATTTTTCTGTACATCAGAGTAATAACCATCGATGATTTTAGTTATTGGAAGGTCAGAACTATTATTTTTTGCCTCTTCCATGGCAATTCCTAAATCTTTTCTCATCCAATCAACTGCAAATCCAAAATCAAACTTATCTTGAATCATAGTTTTATATCTATTTTCCATTTGCCAAGATTGGGCAGCACCTTTGGATATAACCTCAATTACATCTTCCATATTTAATCCTGCGTTTTGACCAAACCGGATTCCTTCAGATAAACCCTGAACTAACCCTACGATACATATTTGATTAACCATCTTAGCAAGCTGACCACTTCCAGCTGGACCTAAGACTTTCATTTTTTTACTATAACATTTGATGACATCTTGAGCTTTTTCAAAATCTTTATTTTCTCCACCAATCATTACAGTTAATTGGCCATTTTCTGCTCCAGCTTGTCCGCCAGACACTGGTGCATCTAAAAATCCAAAACCTTTTTCTTTTGCAGCCTTAAATAATTCTCGCGCAATTTTCGCAGATGCAGTTGTGTTATCAATAAACACAGCACCTTTTTTTACTGAATGAAATGCTCCCTCAGAACCTAAGGTTACTTCTTTTAAATCATTGTCATTTCCAACGCAGCAAAATATAAAATCAGAATCTTTACTTGCATCCTTTGGAGTTTTTGCAAATTTTCCGCCAAATTCCTTAACCCATTTTTCAGCTTTTGCAGTTGTTCGGTTATAAACTGTAACATCATGACCTGCCTTTGCTATATGACGTGCCATTGGATAACCCATTACACCAAGACCTAAAAAAGTAACTTTAGCCATTTGCGCTCCTATTAATCGTTTGTTAAATTGATCACTTAATATAACGCTCTTAAATCTTTATAAAACTTGATTTATTTAAGCTTTAAGATTAAAAGGGTCAATTCAAATTATGGCCAGAGTAACTGTTGAGGATTGTTTGCAGCAAGTTGATAATCAATACGATTTGGTTATTTTAGCAAAAGAGAGAACTTTGCAATTAGGAGTGGGTGATGCTCCACAGGTCCCAGTAGATAATGATAAGCGAACAGTTTTAGCTTTAAGAGAAATTGCTGAAAAAAAAGTTTCAGTAAAAGAACTTGAAGAATCAACAATTGATCGAATGAGAGATCATCCAGATGATGCCGTTGAACAAGAGGATTTTGACAGTCCAGATGGAGATTCTTTTGAAGATTTATATCAAGGTGAAGTTTCAAAATCAGGGCAAGCAATACTTCCATCTAAAAGATCTAGAAAAATTCCAGAACCTAAAGCTGGAGCAGAAAATGAAGCTATCGAAGCAGATGACGATGATCTTGATGATGACATAGCTTTAGATGCAACTCCTGAAAAAGAAGCTACAGAAGATAAAGCTTAATTAAATCTTAATTTTAAAATCTTTCAAAATTTTTTTTCTGTGCTGATCAAGCTCAGGAATTTCTCCACGCGTTTTTGAATCTTTATAATTAGACATTTTGATTGGATTACCAGCCATTTTAAATTTTCCAATTTTTTTATGATCTGAACTTACAATCATATTTCTAAATGTAATTTGTGGATTTTCTACTGCTTGTTTAATATTATAAATAGGGCCGCAAGGAATACTCATTTTAGTGAATAATTTAATCCAGTGATCAGTTACTTCATTAACTAAATATTTTTCTAAGATTACTTTTAAATCCTCAGCGTTTGCATTTCTTAGTTTATTATTTATAAATCTTTTATCTTTTACATACTCTTTACAATCCAGAGCATTACAAAGATTTTCAAATAACTTATCATTGCCTGCTGCTATAATAATAAAGCTATCTTTTGTTTTATAAGCTTCAAAGGGAGTTATGGAGGGATGGCGCGAACCCATTGGTTTTGGAATTTCACCATTACTAAAATATCTTGCAATTGCGTTTTCTAAAATTGCAATTTGACAATCAAGCATTGACACATCAATTTTTGTACCTTTGCCTGTTTTTTCCCTATCAAATAAAGCTGCATTAATTCCAATTGTTGTAAAAAGTCCTGCTGTAATATCACCTATAGATGTTCCAACTCTTGTTGGTTTTCCATCAGGCTGTCCTGTTACACTCATAAGTCCACCCATTCCTTGAACAACCATATCGTAGGCAGGTAAACTTTTTAGAGGTCCTGTTTGTCCAAATCCTGAAGCTGAAGCATAAATTAATCTTGGATATTTTTTTTTTAAAATATCCCAGGAGTATCCCCATTTATCTAATGTACCGGGTCTAAAATTTTCAACTAATACATCTGCTTTAACTAAAATCTTTTCAAATATTTTTTTATCTTCTTTATTTTTTAAATTTAGAGCAATACTTTCCTTACCTCTGTTGAGAGACATAAAATAAGCTGAGTAATCTTTAATAAATGGACCAAAACTTCTACTATCATCTCCAGTTTCGGGAGCTTCTACTTTAATTACTCGAGCACCAAGGTCAGAGAGAACCATGGTGCAGTAAGGACCAACCAAAACTCTAGTTAAATCAAGTACAATGATACCTTTTAATGGTCCTGAGTTATTATTCATTAATTTAATCTTATATTGACCTTAGCCAATTTTCAAATCACAATAGATAATATTTAAAAATAACTAATAAGGGGGACGTGTGAAAATTAAGAGTATATTTACAACGCTGTTTAGTATTTTTTTTATACTTACAGCTAGTAATTCGTTTGCGCAAATTACTTTAAAAGCTTCTCATCAATTTCCAGGCGGAAAAGGTGATGCGCGAGATGAAATGCTTAACTTACTTGCAAAAGAAGTTGAAAAAGCAAATGTTGGAGTAAAAATTCAAGTTTATCCTGGTCAGTCACTTTATAAAGCGATGGAACAATACAAGCCCTTAATTGAAGGTCAGCTTGATATTACTTCATTACCTTTAGACTATGCAGCGGGATTTGTACCGGAGTTTAGCATTACGTTAATGCCTGGTTTAGTTAAAAACCATGAGCATGCACAAAGATTAAATGTTTCTCCATTCATGAAAGACATAAAAAAAATGTTAAATGATCAAGGAGCTATAGTTTTAGCTGACGCTTGGCTTGCAGGTGGTTTTGCATCAAAAAATAAATGTATAACAAATCCTGAATCTATCAAAGGCCAAGTAACCAGAGCAGCTGGTCCTATGTTTGAAGAAATGTTAGTAGGAGCTGGTGCTTCAATTTCTTCTATGGCTAGTTCTGAAGTTTATCAGGGTTTACAAACAGGAGTATTAAATGCTGTAAACACAAGTTCACAAAGTTTTGTATCATTTAAACTATTTGAACAAGTTAAATGTATTACCCCTCCAGGAAAGTATGCGCTTTGGTTTATGTATCAACCGCTTCTAATGTCAAAAAAATCATTTGATAAGTTAAATCCTAAACAAAAAGAAGCAATTTTAGCTGCTGGAAAAAAAGCTGAGCAATACATAACAAAAGAATCGGCAAACTTAGATAGCGAAATGGAGAAAGTATTTAAAGAAAAGGGCGTTCAGATCCATCAAATGACTGAAGCTGATTTTAATGCTTGGATTGCACTGGCTAAAAAGACTTCTTATAAGAAGTTTGGTGAAAAAGTTAAAGGTGGCGATCAATTAATCGCAAAAGCATTAGCAGTTAAATAAATTTAAATTAACCAGTAGGCCACTTTGGCCTACTGGTTAATAAAGTTTAATGTTTGCTTTTATAAAATTCGTTCATTTGCTCTCAAAAATTTGCGGAATTATTGCCACAATTCTAATTGCGTCTGCAGTTTTGGTTACAACCCAGATGGTTTTGGCAAGATATTTCTTTAAAATGAATACTGTTTGGCAGACTGAATATGTTATTTTTTCTCTTGCCGCTGCAACATTTATAGGTGCCCCTTATGTTTTATTAAAAAAAGGGCATGTAAATGTCGATCTTATTCCATACTATTTGGGAAAAAGAGGTAAAAATATATTAGCAATAATTGCTGCAATTTTATCATTAATATTTTTGGTTTTATTATTTTATTCAAGTGTCCAACTATTTAATCATTCTTGGGTTAAAAATATTAAAACACCAACCATTTGGGCGCTGCCTATGTGGAAAGTGTACATTTTTTTACCCCTTGGGATGGGTATATTAATTTTACAATATTTAGCTGATATTTTTTCAGTAATTTATAAATACGAAACTCCAGAAAAAAACTAAAATGGAACCTTTAACCCTTGCTTTATGGATTGTAGTTGCAACTTTAATAGTGCTTGCAACAGGAATACCAATAGCATTTGGTTTAGCTTTGGTTTCCACAGTTTTCTTTTTAGCAATTGAAGGTTTTGGAAGAGTACCTCTTTTAGCCGAGCAATTTTGGAATGGCTTACAAGACTTTGGTATTGTTACCATCCCAATGTTTTTACTTATGGGCATTGCAGTTGCAGCATCACCCGCGGGCAGAGATTTATATTCAGCTCTTGATCGTTGGTTAAATAAAGTTCCAGGAGGACTAGTGATTTCAAATCTTGGGGCTTGTTCTATTTTTGCAGCTTTATGCGGATCTTCTCCGGCAACTTGTGCTGCAATTGGAAAAATGGGAATTCCAGAAATGAGAAAACGTGGATATTCACCTGAGCTTGCAACAGGAACGATTTGCGCCGGTGGAACACTTGGAATTTTAATTCCACCAAGTATCACAATGATCATTTATGGAATTTCAACAGGCACTTCAATTGGAAAACTATTCATAGCAGGAATTATTCCAGGAATAATGCTTACTGCCTTATTTATGATTTGGGCATTTGTTTATGCAAGGATCAACAGAGAAGGATCCGAAAAAGTTGAAGTTCAACAATATACTTGGAAGCAAAGGTTTGAAATTTTACCAAAAATAATTCCATTTTTTCTATTAGTCGTTGGTGTTCTTTATGTATTGTACGGTGGTATTGCAACTCCAAATGAAGCTTCAGCTGTAGGCGCATTAATTAGCGTTATTTTAGTCGCTGTAGTTTATAAAATGTATGATTTTAAAAATATTTGGGCGATCCTTCAAGAGTCCATGAAGGAAAGTGTGATGCTGATGTTGATTATAGCAGCTTCATTCCTTTTTAGTTTTATTCTTTCTAATCTGTATATTACTCAAACTTTAGCAAAGGAAATGGTCGAGATAGCAGCTAATAAATGGTTGCTGATGCTTTACATCAATTTGTTTCTCTTAGTTGCTGGTTGTTTTTTACCACCTGTCGCAATTATTCTAATGACTGCACCAATTCTTTATCCAATTATCACAGCAGCAGGTTTCGATCCAATTTGGTTTGGAGTTATTATGACAATTAATATGGAAATAGGTCTTATTACTCCACCCGTTGGACTAAATTTATTTGTAATTCAAGGAATTGCCCCTGATATTTCAATTGGTAAAATTTTAAAAGGATCATTTCCATTTGTTATATTGATGATTTTGCAAATAGTTTTACTGTGCATTTTTCCTGAAATTGCAACTTGGCTTCCAAGCACCGTAATGAAATAATAAACCCATGTTGGGTTTAAAAAAATTCTTAAATTTTATTGCAGATAGAAGTAAAGGACTTTTTTTAAATTTATTTACAAAAAAAAAAGACTCAACTTTACATCTAACTGATTTATGCGATCAATTAATATCTGAAGACGGAGTGGTCTCAGGCATTACTATTGCTCGAGAAATTTGGCAGCTGTATGAAAAGTTAAGTTTAGAAGAAAAAGAAATTTTTTTCTTACAGATAGATAAGAAATATAAACCAAATTATTCAATAATTGTTAAAGCTTGTAAAGTTTTCATAGATAAAAATAATGAGACTAATTTAGAAATATTAAATGAGGCAACTGAGGGAAAAAGACAGGAATTATTAAGACGATTAAATCTAGCTCCTAATGGTACTCAATATTTAGTTAAGATGAGAGAGGATTTAATTTATTTTTTAAATAAACATCCTGAACTTACAAGTTTAGATAAAGATTTTAGACATTTATTTAGATCTTGGTTCAATCCGGGCTTTTTGAAGCTAACGCGTATAAAGAAAGATACTGATCCAGATATACTTCAAAAAATTATTAAGAATGAAAGAGTTCATGAAATAAAAAATATAGAGGCCCTTTATAGAAGATTAGAAAACGATAGATTGTTTTATGCTTATTTTCATCCAATCTTAGATAAAGAACCGCTAATTTTTGTTCAAGTTGCTTTTACAAAAGGAGTTGGAAATTCTATACAAGCTATTACTGAAGGAGACTTAAGTAATGCTGATGATTATGACTCTGTTACTTTTTACTCGATAAGTAATTCAAATCAGGGTCTTCAGAAAATAACACTTGGAAATTTTCTAATCAAGAGAGTTGTTTTTGAAATTCAGCAAGAATTTCCAAAGGTAAAGCAATTTTATACTTTATCTCCAATACCAGGATTTGCTTCGTGGTTTTTAAAGCAGCCTGAAGTAAAAATAAAAAACATTTTAAAAAATTATAATCCGAGTCAGTTATATTTTCTAAAAGATGAAAATACCGATTCTTTCAATCATAAAAAACTTGAAGAGAATAAAGAAGCATTAAAAAAAATTACTTATTATTACTTAACAGAAGAAAAATTTAATGATCGACCGTTAAATGGAGTTGCAAACTTTCATTTAAATAATGGCGCATCAATTT
Organism: Candidatus Pelagibacterales bacterium; assembly: GCA_016882185.1. Taxonomy (GTDB): domain Bacteria; phylum Pseudomonadota; class Alphaproteobacteria; order Pelagibacterales; family Pelagibacteraceae; genus Fontibacterium. The sequence goes on from VHCC01000013.1 coordinate 7,134, forward strand.
ATGATATTGTGATAAATGCTGACTTATCATCTAATGGATACAAAGAATCTTTTGGAATAATGGTTAATTACTATTACGAGCTTGAAAAAATTGTTAAAAATCATGAAGATTTTGTTAATAAGGGTAAAATTTCAATATTGAATAATTTAAAAGAAAATGTCTAAAGTTAATAGAAAAGTTTGTGTTGCTCCGATGATGGACTGCACTGACAGACATGATCGTTATTTTTTAAGATTAATCAGTAAAAATGCAATGCTTTATTCTGAGATGATAGCTACTGGAGCTATACTAAAAGGCAAGCAGAAAAACGTTTTAGAATTCAGTGAATTCGAAAAGCCAGTGGCTCTTCAGGTGGGCGGTTCTTCAGTAAAAGAGTTATCCGAGGTATCAAAGATTGCTGAGGATTATAATTATGATGAGATAAATTTAAATTTAGGTTGCCCTAGTAAAAAAGTTCAGAAGAATAAGTTTGGAGCTTGTTTGATCAAAGAGCCTGAATTAGTTGCAGAGTGTCTTTTAGGAATGGTGAACTCAACAAAACTTCCAGTGACTGTTAAAACTAGAATAGGTTTTGATGATGTAGAGGATTTTGAATATTTAGATAAATTTATAAAAAAAATAGCTAGCACAGGTGTTAAAACAATTATTTTGCATGCAAGAAAAGCTATTTTAAAGGGATTAAGCCCAAGAGATAATTTAAGAATACCAAAATTAAATTATAAAATTGTAAAACAAATAAAGGATAACAATCCTAGTTTAGAAATAATCATTAACGGTGGAATTACGACTACAGAACAAATCAAAGAACATTTAAACAATGTAGATGGAGTAATGATTGGTAGATCCATTTATCATTCGCCTTATTTTTTAGCAGATATTGAAAGAGAGATATTTAACAACAATAACGTTCCTTCAAGGGAAGAAATTGTTAAAAAAATTGTAGAATATTGTCTAACTGAAGTTAAAAAAGGAACAAGAGTTAATCAAGTGATGCGGCATACAGTTGGATTATTTCATGGAATTAATGGAGCTAACTTTTGGAAAAGATATTTAAGTGATAATATGCTTGTAAGAGATGCCGATGTTAGCAAAGTAAATTACATGCTAGATATAGTAAAACATAATTCAATAAATATAATTGAAAAAAATTAACTAATTTATTGTTTCAAAAATTTTAAATAATAATTGAGACACATGTTGAGGTTTCTGATCTGAAAAATCAAAGATTTGACTTCTGCAACTAGTTCCGTTTGCTACTATTATATCATCTTTTTTGAATTCCTTTTTGATTGTTGGAATCAAAGTTAGGTGAGCCATTTTCTTTGAAATATCAAAATTTTTTGCATCATACCCGAAAGATCCAGCCATTCCGCAACAACTCGTTTCAATTGGTTTATGTTTTATATTCAAAGTTGTTAATAATTCTAATAATCCTTTTAATCTGTCTTGCGATTTTTGATGACAATGTCCATGCACTAATACGTTATTTGAAAATTTATTGATTGATATTTTTTTACCATCTTTAATTTTTTCTAATATAAATTCTTCAATTAAATAAAATTTATTTTTAATTTTTTCTTTATTTTCAATATTTTTTAACGAATTATATTCATCATTAAAAGTTAACAAACAAGAAGGCTCAATACCCACAACAGGCGCTGAAGTGTAGTTATTATTAATGATATAATTTGTAAAACGTTGCATTTCAGCTTGTGCCTTATCCAGTTGACCGTAAGAAATGTAAGTTCTTCCACAGCACAAGGGTCTTTCTAAAGAGTCATCGTCAAAATTTGGAATAATGGCTTTATAATCAAATTTATTTAAAACTTTGATTGCATAAATTAAATTCTGAATTTCAAAATTAATATTAAATGTATCTGCAAGCAAAATTACTTTATTATTAAAGTTTTTCTGAGAATAATAAATATCTTTAAGTGGGTTAATATTTTGTACCTCTGGCATAGTTCGTTTTGTTGAAAAATTAAATAGCCATTCGATAACTTTATTTAATATAGGAATATTTTTAATATTGTTAAAAATAGGTGCCATTAATTTAATCAACCATATGTTTTGTGGCATATTTGAAATGATTTTATCTTTTAACTTCATTGAGAATTTTTTGTAGTAATGAAATAAAAATTCACTTTTCATTTTTGAAATATCTACACTCATAGGGCATTCTCTTTGACAAGCTTTGCAGCCTACACACAATTCCATAGTTTCAAACATTTCTTTTGAAACAAAAGCGTCTTTTGGTAATTGATTAGAAAGTGCTAAGCGTAATGTGTTTGCTCTGCCTCTTACTAAGTCTTTTTCATCTTTGGTAACTCTATAAGAAGGGCACATTACGCCTGAATCTAATTTTCTGCAGGCACCATTGTTATTACACATTTCCACTGCATCAGAAAATTCTCCCCAATTTGACCAATCATAATGAGTATTAATTTTTTCAGCTTTATAATCTGCCTTGTAACGCATTAATGACCTGTCATTTTGTTTGTAAGATCTGACTATTTTATGAGGATTAAAGATACTTTTATGATCAAATAAATCTTTCACACTTTCAAAAGCGTTGACCAATTTTTTACCAAACATCATTTCATGAAATTCAGAACGTAATATACCATCCCCATGCTCGCCTGAGTGAGCACCTTTATATTCTTTTACCATCTGAAATGCTTCTTCTGTAATACTTCGCATATTTTTAATATCTTGTTCTGACTTCATATTAATAATGGGTCGTACATGTAATGTGCCAACAGAAGCGTGCGCATAAAACATTCCACTTGTATTATATTTTTTAAATACTTCATTTAATCTAGTTGTGTAATCTGCAAGATGATCAAGTGAAACAGCACAATCTTCAATAAAAGCAACAGGTTTTTTATCACCTTTAAGTGACATTAAAATATTAAGGCCAGCTTTTCTCATCTCAAATATTTCTTTTTGATCTGTTAAATTTTCATAAAACGAAAAGAAATTATTTTTATTTTGAGTTAGAATTAAAGACTCTAAGTTTTTAATCTTATGTTTTACTTCATTTAAATTATCATCAATAAATTCAACCATTAATACTGCCTCAGGATTGCCTTTGAAGTATTTTTTTATTGATCCTTGAAACATTGGAATCAATTTTGCAAGATTTAAAAGATTGTTATCCATTAACTCAACAGCAGTGGGTTTTAGTTTTACAATTTCTTTGGTAATTTCCATGGCCTGTCTGAAGTTTTGAAATGCACAAAGTCCCAGCATTTTTTGTTTTGGAATAGGAGAAAGTTTTATTTTTACTTTATTAAATAAAGACAACGTTCCCTCGGAACCTACTAAAATATTTGAGGTATTAAAACCATTTGGATTAATAAGATCTAGATTGTATCCACCTACACGTCTTTGAGTTTTAGGAAAATTTTCATTTATTTCTTTTTTATTATTTAGATAAATTTTTATGAGTTCTTCTATAATTTTATACTGTCTATTCTGATTATTTTTAGTGATGAGATAATCTTTTTTTATATTTTCAAATATGTAAAGAGAGCCATCATCTAGAATAGCTTCAACAGCTTCTACGTTATGAACCATGTTGCCATAATAAAGCGATCTTGAACCGCAACTATTGTTACCTGTCATTCCTCCAATGGTCGCTCGACTACTAGTAGAGACGTCAACTGGAAAGCATAAATCATATCTTTTTAGATGTGCATTTAATTGATCAAGTACTAATCCAGGTTGAACCCAAGCTGTTTTTTCATCTAAATTTATATCTAAGATTTGGTTTTGAAATTTTGAATAATCAAGAACAACACACTCACCAATACTTTGACCACATTGTGAACTACCAGCCCCCCTTGGTAAAATCGGAAGTTCTTTTAATTTACAATATTTAAGAACACTTAATACATCGTCCGTATCTTTTGGAATTGTAATGACAATTGGAGTTATTTGATAAATTGAAGCATCAGTACTGTATCTACCCCTTGAAAACTCATCAAACAAAACTTCCCCTTTAACTAGAGATTGAAGTTCTTTTCCTATTTTTGAAATTGAACTTTGATTTAATTTCATATTTAATGAGTCTTTTAAAAATTAATTATATATAGCTTCGTGTCAAAATCGAACTCTTTCAAAGCTGGCAAGCATTTTTTACAAATTCCTGGACCAACTAATATTCCTGATAGAGTTTTGCGTGCAATGAGTTACCCTACGATTGATCATCGCGGTCCAGATTTTGCTGAAATTGCTAAAAGAGTTTTAGATAGAATAAAAAGAATTTTTAAAACAACGCAACCGGTTGTTATGTATCCAGCATCTGGAACAGGAGCATGGGAAGCAGCAATTGTTAATACTCTTAATCCGGGTGATAAAATTTTAATGTTTGAAACAGGCCAATTCTCTTATTTGTGGGCAGAACAAGCAAAAAAATTCTCATTAGTAGTTGATTTTGTTCCAGGAGATTGGCGACATGGGGCAGATCCTAAAATAGTTGAACAAAAATTAAGTGAAGACAAAGGACATAAAATTAAAGCATTACTTGTTCTTCATAATGAAACAGCCACGGGCATTGTAAGTAATATAGGGAAAATAAGAAAAGCAATGGATAGTGCCAAACATCCTGCTCTTTTATTAGTCGATACAATATCATCATTAGCTTCCATTGATTATCGTCACGATGAATGGAAAGTAGATGTGACTATTGCTGGATCTCAAAAAGGACTTTTGTTACCACCAGGACTTTCTTTTAATGCTATCAGTCAAAAAGCTTTAGATGCTTATTCAAAATCGACTATGCAAAAAGCATATTGGGATTGGAAACCAATGTTAGAAAATAATAAAAATGGTTTTTTTCCATATACACCATCAACAAATTTAATTTTTGGTTTGGATGAGGCATTAAATATTCTTATGGAGGAAGGTTTGGAAAATATTTTTAAACGACATGCAAGATTAGCAGAGGCAACAAGAATTGCAGTAAAAGCTTGGGGTTTAGAGATTTTAGCAAAAAATCCAGAGGAGTATTCTAACACAATTACAGCTGTACTTTTGCCTGATGGCTATGATGCAGATAATTTAAGAAAAATGATATTAGATGATTTTAACATGTCATTAGGCATGGGTTTGAATAAAATAAAGGGAAAAGTTTTTAGGATTGGTCATTTAGGAGATTTTAATGATTTAATGTTAGCTGGTGTTTTAGCTGGAGTAGAAATGGGTCTTAAAAAAAATAAAATTCCTTATAATTCCGGTGGCCTTATGTCTGCTATCGATTACCTTTCTAAGTAAGAAATATATTTCTTAATGTTTTTTAAAAAGTTCTTTTCAAGAAGTAATTTAGAATTAAAAATTAATGATGGCGGTAGAGCAGCTGCTGGTTTTAAAGGTCAAGCAGGAGACTGTGTAGTTAGATCTATCGCTATTGCAACTGGCATGCCGTACCAAAAAGTTTACGATGATTTATTTAAGGCTAATCAAGAATTTAGAAATACATCAAGAACTAAACTAGCTAGAAGTTTAAAGCAGAGAAATGATAGTCCAAGATCTGGTACTCACAGAGTAGTATTAAATAAATATTTAGAAAAACTAGGATGGAGGTGGACTCCGACTATGTTTGTAGGACAAGGTTGTAAAGTTCATTTAAAGAAAGAAGAACTTCCCATGGGTACACTCATTGTATCTTGCTCAAAGCATTTAACAGTTGTCATTGATGGTGTTCTCAACGATATCTTTGATTGTTCTAGAAATGGTACACGGTGTGTTTACGGATATTGGACTAAAGGAAATTAGATTTTCTGGTCATATTCGCCAATTTTTCCAGTTTTTTGAAGCAAATTATCAATAAAATCAAATATTTTTTTCTTACGTTCATTAGATGTTGGGCTTTCAGTTACCACAACTAATGAAGGTTTATTAGATGATGCTCTTATTAATCCCCATGATCCATCTTCCAATGAAAAACGAACCCCATTAACTGTTAATATATCTGTAATAGCTTGATTATCTATTTTTGTATTTTTAATTTTTAATAACTCTACTTGTTTAATTAAATCTTCAACTACTAAATATTTTTCCTCATCTTTACAAAATGGCGCCATAGTTGGAGTTTGATAAGTCTTGGGTAGATCATTAATTATTTCATTCATTTTTTTATTTTGATCATTTAGTAAATGGCAGACCTGAAGTGCAGAATTAATTCCATCATCATAACCATACCCTAAAGGGTTATTAAAAAAAAAGTGACCACTTTTCTCAAATCCAGCAAGCGCTTTAGTTTGATTTACTTTTCTTTTAATATGAGAATGTCCTGTTTTCCAATATATAGTTTCACAGTTATTTTCTTTTAAAATTTTATCTTTTGCAAACAAGCCAGTTGATTTAACATCTACAATAAACTTTGATCCTCTATATTTTGGAGCAAGGTTTCGAGCTATTAAAAGTCCGATTTTATCTGAAAAAATTTCTTCTCCCTTATTATCAATTACTCCAACTCTATCTCCATCTCCATCAAATCCAAAACCCACGTCTGCATTATTTTCTCTTACAGCTTTTGCGATAGCATGTAACATTTCTAAGTCTTCAGGATTAGGGTTATATTTAGGAAATGTAAAATCTAAATTACAATCTAGTTCTACAACCTCACAACCAATTCCCTTTAGGATTTGAGGCGCAAATACTCCAGCAGTTCCATTTCCGCATGCAACAACT
>VHCC01000014.1 GCA_016882185.1 Candidatus Pelagibacterales bacterium
AAACCTTTAGTTTCCGATACTGTTACTTTCATATTCTTCATGGTGCGGGAGAAAGGACTTGAACCTTCACATCTTTCGATACCAGTTCCTAAGACTGGCGTGTCTACCGTTCCACCACTCCCGCTTTATTATTAATAAATTTCGAATGGCGAATATAGCTATATTATTTAATGCTTTCTAGGATTTAATTATAAAATATGAGTTTCAAAATAATACGATTTGCTTATATAAAAAGCACATTTAATTATGAAATTTAAACTAGCTATAGGTGATAAAATTAGTTCTACATGGTCATTAAGACCGTGGTTAGTGTTAAAATATTTTAATATTCCATTTGATGAAATTAAAATTAAGCTAGGAAATAAAGATACTAAAAAAAAAATATTAAGAATTTCACCTTCAGGAAAGGTTCCTTGTTTAATTTACGGGAAAATAAAAATATGGGACTCTTTGTCAATTTGTGAATTTTTAGCAGAAAAATTTAAAAATAAAAATTTGTGGCCAAAAAATAACTATGATAAAATAATGGCAAGAAATCTTTCTTCAGAAATGCATAGTGGTTTTGCTAATTTAAGAAAAAACTTAAGTATGAATTTTCTTAAAAAAAATCTTAAATTCAAAAAAAATAGAGAAACTTTAACTGAAATAACTAGAGCAAAGAATATAATTGAAAATTGTTTAAAAAGATCCAAAGGACCATTTATGTTTAAAAAATTTTCTATTGTAGATGCTATGTATGCACCTGTAATATTTAGATTTAAAATTTATAATGTAAAATTATCTAAATTATTAGAAAGATATCTTAAAACTTTATTAAATATGAAGGAAATTAAACTCTGGCTTTTAGAGGCAAGAAAGGAACTAAAATGATACGCTACATAATAATTATCAGCGCAATTATTCTTCCCTTTGTGTTTTATTATTTTCTTGTTCGTTTCACTAAAAAGATTAATAAAAAATTTCCAATAATTACTTTATCATTTATAAGCCTTTTATTGTTAATTTGTTCTTTAGTATATTTGAGATTTACAAGCGCAGATCCCACTGGTCTAAAATATACCCCACCAAAATATGAAAATAATAAGGTTGTGCCCTCAAAAATAAAATAAAATTAATTATACTTTTTATCTAGATACTCTAATGCTTTGGGCAAATTTTTAATAATATCTTCAGCTATTAATCCTTTTTTAGAAAATTTTGCTGCATAAGAATGCAACCAAACCCCAGCGCAAGCTCCATCAAATGCTGACATTTTATTTTTTCCTATTAAACTAACAATTATTCCACTCAATACATCTCCAGTGCCAATCACGGCTAATTCCTCGGTGGAAACAGTATTAACGCAAACCTTTCCATCTGGTGAAGCTATAATTGTATCTGGGCCTTTTAATACCAAAACACAATTTGCTTTTTTTGAGGCTTTTAATGTTTTTTCAATTTTATTGTTAATATTTTTAAAGTCTGGAAAAATTCTATTAAACTCTCCTTCGTGAGGTGTAATAATTTTATTTTTATCTAAAATTAAAAATAATTGTGTAGGATTTTTTGAGAATGAAGTTAATGCATCTGCGTCTATAACCATATTATTAACAAACTTAGATATTAACTTAGTATTTTCAATAGTTTTTTGATTAACACCAGCACCTGGTCCTATAAGTAAAGAGGTAATTATATTTTTTTTTAAAAAAAATTTAAGTTCATCTATGGAGTTAATTTCAATCTTTAATAATGAAAAAAATTTTTGATTATACTTATCTATAGTATCTTTATTAGCGATTACTGTAACAGATCCTACTCCACAACGAATTGCTGCACTTGATGACAATAAAGATGCTCCTATATAATTTTTTAATGACCCATAAACATATACTCTTCCCCTAGAATACTTGTGTGAGTTATATTTCTTCCAGGGAAATTTTTTGTTAATCCATAAACTTGGATTATTTTCCTGAATTTTATTGTTAACAAATTTATTTAAAGATTTTTTAATTCCAATATCTAAAATTTTTATTAGGCCTGAAAAATAAGTGCCAGGAAAAAGTATATGCCCCAATTTTTTACAATGAAGAGCTAAAGTAAAGTTAGCCTTAATAGCTTCTCCCATAACTTTTCCATTATCACTATTTATTCCTGTAGGAATATCTATCGAAAATATAACGGTCTTCTTTTTATTAATCGCTTTTATTGTATTTATAATATTAGAATTTAACTTTCTATTTAAACCAACTCCAAAGATGCAGTCGATAATAATAGGTCTTGTTTTTCTTTTAAGTTCCTTATGTAAATCTTTTAAACAAAAAACTTCACAATTAAGTTTATTGAAAGCTTTATAGTTATCTTTTTTTTTATTCTTTATTGGTAATATTAGAAAAATCTTAACTTTATAACCTTTATTAATAAGGCAATTACCAATTATAAATCCATCACCTCCATTATTACCTGGGCCACAAATGACTAATATTTCATCATTTTTTGAAATCTTTGATGATATATAATCTGAGCATCTTTCTCCCGCTGATTGCATTAAAGAAAATGAATTTTTTCTAAATTTAAATTCTTCTTTCTCAACAGCTTTAATTTCTATCGAATTTAAAATCATTTATAAAAAACAATCTACAGTTTAATTTTTACTAACATTATTATGCATACCTGACATAACTAAAAAACAATGGAATTTATTGCTTCTAATTATAGTACATCTACAATAAAAAATTAAAAACAAGATTAATAATTAATAAAGGGAGAAATTAATGAGCGCCGCATCAGACATACTAAAATTAATTAAAGAAAAAGAAATAGAGTTTGTAGATTTAAGATTTACGGACCCTAGAGGAAAGCTTCAGCATATGACTCAGGACTTAACAACAATTGATGAAAATTTTTTAAACGATGGAACTTTTTTTGATGGTTCATCAATTGCTGGCTGGAAAGCCATTAATGAGTCTGACATGATCTTAAAGCCAGATTTATCAAGAACATTTGTTGATCCTTTTACCTCACATAATACACTTGTTATTTTCTGTGATGTAATGGACCCTATAAAAAAAGATTTCTACGAGAGAGATCCTAGATCCATAGCAAAAAAAGCTGAAGCATATTTAAAAACAACTGGAATTGGTGACACTATTTATTTTGGGCCAGAGCCTGAGTTTTTTATATTTGATGATGTTAAAATATCGAACACCATGCAAAAAGTTTCTTTTCAGGTGGACAGTAATGAAGGCCCTTATAACGGCGATAAAGAATATCCAAATGGAAACATGGGTCATAGACCAGTTGTCAAAGGTGGTTATTTTCCTGTGCCTCCAGTTGATAGTTGTCAGGACTTAAGAGCAGAAGCTTTAAAAGCAATGAAAGATATGGGCGTTAAAGTTGAGAAACATCATCATGAAGTTGCCCCATCTCAACATGAATTAGGTACGATGTTTGATACAATGGTACGTAATGCAGATAATATGCAGATTTACAAATATGCGGTGCAGATGGTTGCTCACTCATTTGGAAAAACTGCAACCTTTATGGCAAAACCAATTAAAGGAGACAATGGATCAGGTATGCATTGTCACCAATCTATTTGGAAAGCTGGTAAACCACTTTTTGCTGGAGATAAATATGCAGGACTTTCACAAGAGTGTCTTTATTATATAGGTGGAATTATTAAACATGCAAAAGCTCTAAATGCTTTTACTAATTCAACTACTAATAGTTACAAAAGATTAATTCCTGGATTTGAAGCTCCAGTAATTCTTGCTTACTCTGCAAGAAATAGATCTGCTAGCTGCAGAATACCTTTTAGCTCTAGTCCAAAAGGAAAAAGAGTTGAGGTAAGATTCCCAGATGCTGCTGGAAATCCATATCTAACTTTTGCTTCTATGTTAATGGCTGGAATTGATGGAATTAAAAATAAAATTGATCCAGGAAAACCATTTGATAAAGACTTATACACCTTATCAGCAGAAGAACTTAAAGGTGTTCCTCAAGTTTGCGGTTCATTAAGAGAAGCTTTGGAGAACTTAGATAAAGATAGAGCTTTTTTAACTTCTGGTGGTGTATTCACTGATGATCAAATTGATGCCTACATCGAATTAAAGATGACTGAAGTGTATAATATGGAGCACACTCCTCACCCAGTTGAATATCAAATGTATTACAGCTGTTAATTATAATTTTTTAAAACTAAAAACCCCGTACCTAAAAATACGGGGTTTTTTTTTGCTTAAAATAAATTTACGTCTGTATTTTTTCAAAAATTAATCTAATGCTTGGCGTGTGGTAAAAAATAGTAATTATTCTGCAAAAGATATTGAAATTCTAGAAGGTTTAGAGCCTGTTAGAAAAAGACCGGGGATGTACATAGGTGGTACAGATGAGACTGCCTTTCATCATCTTGCGACCGAAATTATTGATAACTCTATGGATGAAGTTACGGCAGGGTATGCAAAAAATATCCACGTAAAATTAAATAAAGATAAATCGTTAACAGTTACAGACGATGGCAGAGGAATCCCATTGGATAAACATCCAAAGAAAAATAAAACCGCACTTGAAATAGTAATGACAACTTTACATTCTGGTGGAAAATTTAAAGAGGGAACCTACTCTACCTCAGCTGGTTTACATGGAGTGGGTCTTTCTGTTGTAAATGCATTATCTGAAAAATTAAAAATAGAGGTCTTTAAAAACTCCACTATATTTGAACAAAATTATTCTAAAGGAAAACCTTTAAATAAATTATCTAAAAAAGGAAAATCTAAAATTAAAAATGGAACTCAAGTTACATTTACTCCTGATAAAGAAATTTTTGGAAAAGATCTAAATTTTGTTCCAAATAAATTATATAATCTTTGTAAAAGTAAGGCTTATTTAGTCAAAGGTATTACAATACATTGGGAATGCGATAGAGCTTTAATAAATAGAAAAGACGACACCCCTAATAGCGCAAAACTTTTTTTTCCAGATGGTATTAATCAGTATTTAGATAGTGAAACTAAAAATTTTACAAAAATTAATGATAAAATATGTCATCATAAAAACAATTTTGATGATGATAAGGGAAAGTTTGAATTTGCAATTCAATGGCATAATGAAATATCAGAATTTAAAATTTCATTTTGTAACTCAGTATTAACTACTAATGGAGGAACACATGAACAAGGTTTTAGATCTGGAGTAGCAAAATCTATAAGAAAAATTGCAAAATTTAAAAATAATAAACTGGTGGCCAGTGCTACCGCTGATGAAATACTATCAAATGCAAGTTACATTCTATCTGTTTTTATTAGTAATCCAGAATTTGAAGGGCAAACTAAATCTAGACTATCCTCTTCTTATATTCAAAAATATTGTGATGTCTCCATAGCAAAATCTGTCGAGGAATGGTTTAATCAACATCCAAAAGCATCAAATTCAATTCTCTCTTTTATTGAAGGGAAAATAAGAGAAAAAAATTTATTAGATCAAAATCTTGATGTTGGAAGACAAAGTGCAACAAGAAAAATACGTTTGCCGGGAAAACTTGCGGACTGCACAAGTTCAAAAGTGGAAGGAACTGAATTATTTATAGTTGAGGGAGATTCTGCTGGAGGCTCAGCAAAACAAGCTCGCGATAGAAATTTTCAAGCAATTCTTCCTTTAAGAGGAAAAATATTGAATGTAAAAAATTCCAATACAGCAAAGATATTAGCGAATACTGAAATATCAAATCTACTTCAAGCGCTAGGGTGTCAAAGGAGAGAAAAGTACGTTGATAAAGATTTAAGATACGAAAAAGTAATTATTATGACTGATGCTGATGTTGATGGTGACCATATAGCAAGTTTACTTTTAACTTTTTTTTTCTGCGAAATGCCGAATTTAATTAAAAATGGACATTTATATCTTGCTGTACCACCACTTTATAAACTTAATATATCTAATCAGATTTATTATGTACGTAATGATATTGAAAAAGATAAATTATTAAAAAATCTTAAAAAAGGATCTAAAATAGAAATAAGTAGATTTAAAGGATTGGGCGAAATGATGGCTCAACAATTAAAAGAGACTACAATGGACATTAATACTCGATCCCTAATTAGAGTTATGGTTCCTACAAGCGATTATAAAAAAACAAATAAATTAATATCGAACATTATGGGAAAAAATGCAGATCTAAGACTAAAATTTATAGAAGAAAATGCTCCTAAAGCAAAAAACTTAGACTTATAAATTATTTATAAAAATTAATTTTTCTTAAATCTCCACAATTAATACCGTTAAAATCAACTGTAGTGTTAACAATTTCGTTAGGTTTTGATTTTTTTTCAACAATAAAAGCTTCAAATTTTTTATCGGCAAAAGAGAAAGCTTCGATTGAAAATGAATTTCTTTTTTCTTCTTTAGAAATATTTTTAATCTCTAGAGACATTTTGCAAACGTCATTTTTTTGTGAAATAGATTTTATTAAAGTATAGGTAATATCAAATTCATTTTCGATAATGACATTTACTGTCTTTGTAACATCTTTGTTTACGAATGGGACTTTTACATCCTTAGAACATGATACTAGAAAAAAAAGAATAATAAATATTCGCATAATTGTGGTGCCCTCGGCCGGACTTGAACCGGCACTCCCAAAAAGGGCAAGGATTTTAAGTCCTTTGTGTCTACCAATTCCACCACGAGGGCTTTAGTGTTGTAATGCTTATAATGAAATTACATGGGGTTGTTAAGTAGAAATAAATAACTTAACTGCTTAATTTTCTTTTAAACTCATGTAAATCTTCCAATGTAGATTTTTTTCGAGCAGGCTGTCTTAATAAAAATGCAGGATGAAAAGTAGTTAAAATATCAAAATAAGAATTAATAATTTTTATATTTTTCCACTTACCTCTTACTTCACTTAACGGACCAATGTGATTTAGGACTGCTGCTGCTGCTGTCGCCCCAAGTAATAAAATGCATTTAGGACTTATAATCTCTATGTGTTTGAACAATAATTTTTTAAATTCATTTATTTCCTCGGGAGTGGGTTTTCTATTTTTATCGGGTCTATAATTTACAACATTTGTAATATAAACCTTTGTACGATCAAGATGAATACAGTTAAGAAGCTCATCTAAAAGTTTACCTGCTCTTCCGACAAAAGGTTTTTTTAATTTATCCTCTGTTTTTCCGGGAGCCTCTCCTATTATCATTACCTGTGAATTTTTATTGCCGTCTGCAAATACCAAATTTTTTTTTGGAAAATTCTTATTAAATTTTAATATTTTTTTTTTTAATTTGGATAATTCTTTATCTTTATCCATTAAGATTTTTCAATTTTTTTAACTAAGTTTTGTAAAACTTTTTTACATTGTAAAATCCTTTTTTTTGAATAACCCCTTATGACCAAAGCGACACCAATCTTGCCTGCTTGAAAGAATGGATAACTGCCGAGACTTAAATCTTTAAATTTTTTTTGCAACTTTCCAAATTGCTCACCAATTTTACTCTCGGGCATTTTTCCAGTAACAGTTTCACTAAAAACTTTTTGCCCCCCTTTAATTAACTGTTCTATTGAATGCATCATCGATTGCAAAATCACGGGAACTCCTGGTAATACAAAAACGTTTTTTAGATAAAAACCTGGTGCTGAACTAGAAGGATTATAAATTAATCCTGCTCCCCTTGGCATTTTTGCCATTTTTTTTCTTGCATCATTCAAATAGGAGTTTTTATAATGAGTTTCTAAAATTTTAAGCGCTTCTTTATTATACTCATATCTTTTTTTAAAAACTTTTGAGATTGCTAAGGCAGTAATATCGTCGTGTGTAGGTCCAATTCCACCTGTGGTAAATACATAATCATATTTTTTTCTTAATATATTAACGTTATTTATTATAGTTCTTAATTGATCTGGAATAATTCTGACCTCTTTTAATTGTATACCTCTTTCATTTAACCATTTTGCTAAAAAGCATGTATTAGCGTCTTGAGTTCTGCCAGATAAGATTTCATCTCCTATAATTAAAATTGCAGCAAAAAATCTTCTTTTTTCATTACGCATGGACATCTAGATGATAATAATACTTTAAAATGAAATTTGACACCTCTTTAATTAAAACAAAATTCATAAAGAGATATAAAAGATTTTTCGTTGATGTGAGTTTAAATAATCAGATTCTAACCGTACATTGTCCTAATTCTGGATCTATGCTCGGACTATTAAACGAAGGTGAAGTGGCCTGGATTTCCCAATCAAAAAATAAAGAAAGAAAATTAAAATACACATTAGAAATATTAGAACATAACAATCAAATGATTGGCGTTAATACTCATTTAACAAATAAAATAGTAGAGGAGGCCTTATTAGGTAAAAAAATAAAAGAACTTGAAAAATTTAATGAAATTAAAAGAGAAGTAAAATTTAATGATGCTACTAGATTTGATTTTTTTATTTCAAATAAAAAAGATCAAGCATTTGTAGAGGTTAAAAACGTCACTTTAAAAAGAAACAAAGATTTTGCTGAATTTCCAGATGCTCCAACCGCAAGAGGGCAAAAACATCTGCTAGAGCTAATCAGTGCTAAAAAAAAAGGGTATCAGGCTTTTTTGATTTTTCTAATACAAAGAGAAGATTGTAATTCTTTTAAGATATCTAAAGATATTGATAAAAAATACTATGAAAATTTTATAGAAGCTAAAAAAAAAGGTGTTAATTTTTTGTGTTATTCAAGTAAAGTAACGAACAAAGATATAAACCTTAAAAAAAAAATTGAGATAAAATTTGAATGAAAACTAAAACAGAAGAAACTCCATCTGTCAAAATATATAGCGCGGATGATTTTAAGGGTTTAAAAAAAGCAGGTAGCCTTGCTGCAAGGACATTAGAATATATTGAAAAACTCATTAAACCTGGAGTAAAAACTAATTTTATAGATGAAGCTGCAAATAAATTTCTAAACGACCATGGAGCTTTCTCTGCTCCTTTATTTTACAGAGGTTATACAAAATCTATTTGCACCTCTATTAACCACGTTGTTTGCCATGGAATTCCAAGTGACCAAACTTTAAAAGAAGGAGATATTATTAATATTGATATTACATCAATTTTAAATGGCTACTATGGCGATTCTAGCAAAACATTTTCTGTTGGAAATGTTTCTACAGAGGCTAAAAAATTAATACAAGTAACCTACGAAAGTATGATGGAGGGTATTAAAATTTTAAAACCAGGCATTACTTTAGGTGACATTGGTTTTGCAATCCAATCCTTTGCTGAATCTAATAATTGCTCTGTTGTAAGAGATTTTTGCGGACATGGAGTTGGTAAAACTTTTCATGAAGAACCCAATATTTTACATTATGGAAAAAAAGGAGAAGGATTAACAATAAAAAAAGGTATGGTTTTTACAATTGAACCTATGATTAATTTAGGGGAATATCATACTAAAGTTTTATCTGATGGATGGACAGCGGTTACAAAGGATAAATCTTTATCAGCACAATTTGAACACACAGTTGGTATAATTGATAATGGATACGAAATTTTTACTTTATAATATAATAGTGCTAATCAATTATAACGTATCTAAATGATCCAGAGATATTCTCGCGAACAAATTACTAAAATCTGGCAACCTGAAAATAAATATAAAATTTGGTTAGACATTGAAATATATGCGGCTGAAGCAATGGAAAAATTTAAAATTATTCCAAACGGTATTGCAAAAGAAATAAGAAAAAAAGCTAAAATTAATCCTGATAGAATTGATCAAATCGAAAAAAAAGTAAAACACGATGTTATTGCTTTTCTAACTTCGATTACAGAAAAAGTAGGACAAAAAGCAAAATTTCTACATCAGGGCATGACATCCTCTGATGTACTAGATACTTGTTTTAATATTCAACTCCATCAATCTGGAAAAATTATTTTAAAAGACTTGGAGGATCTTTTAAAAATTTTAAAAACTAAATCTATAAAATATAAAAAAACAGTTTGTGTTGGTAGGAGTCATGGAATTCATGCTGAACCTGTTACTTTTGGATTAAAACTACTTACATATTATGCAGAGTTTAAAAGAAACAAAAAAAGAATGGAACAGGCTATCAATGAAATATCAACATGCGCTATCTCTGGAGCTGTTGGAACTTTTGCTCACATCAATCCAGGAATTGAACAGTATGTTGCAAAAAAATTAAAATTTAAAATTGAACCCATTTCAACTCAAGTTATTCCAAGGGATCGCCATGCTTATTTTTTTAGCGTTCTTGCAATAATAGCGTCTTCAGCTGAAAGATTAGCCACTGAAATAAGGCACCTTCAAAGAACTGAAGTTTTGGAAGTTGAGGAGTTTTTTTCCGCTGGACAGAAGGGCTCATCAGCTATGCCACATAAAAGAAATCCAGTTTTATCTGAAAACATCACAGGGCTTGCAAGGCTAATTAGAAGTTACGCTTATCCTGCATTAGAAAATGTAGTTTTATGGCATGAGAGAGATATTAGCCATTCAAGCGTTGAAAGAAACATTGGGCCTGATGCAACAGTTACATTAGATTTTGTTTTAACAAGGCTAAGTGGAATAATTAAAAATTTAATTGTTTATCCAAAAAATATGCAAAAAAATTTAGAAAAATTTAATGGACTTATTTTTTCTCAGAGTGTTTTGCTAAAACTAACCCAAAAAGGAATGACTAGAGAACTTGCTTATAAAGTTGTTCAAAAAAATGCTATGAAAACATGGTCGGTAAATGAAAGTTTCTTTGATAATTTAAATAATGATAAACAAATTAAATCTAAATTATCCACAGAAGATCTTAAAAAACTATTCAACATGAATTCCCATTTAAGATACATTAATACTATCTACGGAAGAGTATTTAAAAGCTGATGGCTAAAGGAAAACAAATATACGAGGGAAAAGCTAAAATATTGTACGAAGGTCCTGAAAAAGGAACTTTGATTCAATATTTCAAAGACGATGCCACAGCCTTTAATAATAAAAAAAAAGCGATTATTGATGGCAAAGGTGTTTTAAATAATAGAATTTCAGAATTTTTATTATCCCAATTAAATCAAATAGGAATTAAAACGCATTTTATTAAAAGATTAAATATGCGTGAACAGCTCATTAAATCTTTAGAAATCATTCCTATTGAAGTTGTTATTAGAAATATAGCAGCTGGAACTTTTTCAAATAGACTTGGAATTAGTGAAGGAACAGATCTTAGTAAACCTATTTTAGAATTTTATTATAAAAATGATGAGCTTGGAGATCCGTTAGTTAATGAGGAGCACATTCTTGCATTAAATTGGGCAACTCAAAGTGAATTAATGCACATCTCTGAACAGGCCTTGAGAATAAATGATTTTCTAGTGGGTTTATTTAGAGGAATTGGAATTAAGCTTGTTGATTTCAAATTAGAATTTGGAAGACAATGGAATGGTGATGAAGTTGAAATTTTTTTAGCTGATGAGATTAGTCCAGATACATGCAGATTGTGGGATGTAAAAGATGAAAGAAAATTAGATAAAGATAGATTCAGACGAGATCTTGGCGGATTAGTCGAAGCTTATCAAGAAGTTGCCCGTAGACTTGGAATCATGCCAGAAGGTTCAAATATTAAAGAAATTAAAACGGGTATCTCAAAA
This sequence comes from Candidatus Pelagibacterales bacterium, assembly GCA_016882185.1. Classification (GTDB taxonomy): domain Bacteria; phylum Pseudomonadota; class Alphaproteobacteria; order Pelagibacterales; family Pelagibacteraceae; genus Fontibacterium. The sequence goes on from VHCC01000014.1 coordinate 11,612, forward strand.
AATTTAACCGCATTAAAAAAAAAATAAAAGTTTGAAATTACAGGTCATTGTCACATTAAAAAAGGATGTTTTAGATCCTCAAGGTTCTGCAATAAAAAGTTCATTATCAAATATGGGCTTTAAAAATATTGAAAGTTTAAGGCAAGGAAAAACTTTTGAAATAATTGTAAAAGAAAAAGATGAAAAAGTTGCTCTTTCTAAAGCTAAAGAAATGTGTGAAAAACTTTTAGCAAATCTGACGATTGAGGACTATTCAGTAAGAACTATTAAAGAATGAAAGCCAGTGTCATTGTTTTTCCTGGTTCTAATTGCGATCGTGATATAAAAATTTCTCTTGAAAAATTTGGTATAAAAACTTCAATGATATGGCATGCAGATGCCAAACTCCCAAAATCTGATCTTGTTGTCCTTCCGGGTGGTTTTTCATATGGAGATTATTTGAGATGCGGAAGTATCGCATCTAAATCAAGAATTATGAAAGAAGTTATAACTCACTCCAAAAAAGGTGGTTTGGTAATGGGTATCTGTAATGGTTTCCAAGTTCTTGTTGAAACTCAACTTTTGCCTGGTGTTTTAATAAGAAATATTAATCTTAAATTTATATGTAAAAATATAACTGTAAAAGTAACTAATAATAAAACAAATTTTACATCTAAAACCAATAGAAATACTGTTCTTGAAATTCCTATCGCTCATAACGAAGGAAATTATTTTGCAAATAAAGATTTGATTAATGAACTAGAGGATAATAATCAAATTGTACTTCAGTATTGTGACAGCGCAGGAAATATTACAGAACAATGCAATCCTAATGGTTCAATAAAAAATATCGCAGGAATTATAAATAAAAAAGGAAATGTATTTGGTCTTATGCCTCATCCAGAAAGAGCATCTGATAAATTATTAGGTGGCATGGATGGTTCGATTATTTTCAAATCTTTAAAATAATTATGCAAAAAGTTGATCAAGAGCTCGCTATAAAACATGGTCTAACTGCCGAAGAATATAATAAAATTATTACATTAATGGGAAGAAATCCAAATTTAGTAGAGCTTGGAATTTTTTCAGCCATGTGGAATGAGCACTGTTCTTATAAATCCTCAAGAATTTGGCTACAAACTTTGCCAACAAAAAACAAATATGTAATTCAAGGTCCCGGCGAAAATGCAGGAGTTGTTGATTTTGGTGATGGTGATGTTGTAATTTTTAAAA
>VHCC01000015.1 GCA_016882185.1 Candidatus Pelagibacterales bacterium
TTGCCTCGCTTCACTACAGCTTCTCTAGTTTGATTTGCATTAGCATTAAAAGTTGTAAATATAAAAGTTACAACAAAAGCTATAGTAGCAAATGAATTAATTGTAATTTTTTTCATTTTTTTTTTTTTGTTAAGTTTATCAAATTTTAGAATTAAGAAATTTATTACTTAAAAGATTAAAAATTTATTTACAATCCATGGTTGTATTTGCTAACCTTCTTTAAAATTTTTTGTCTAAAAATTCTATTTTTTTTTAATAAATGTTCATGTTTCATAGCGAGGGATCTACTTTTAAATTTTTTTTTGTAAATTAAGAACCATTCTCTCCCTTTTGTAAATTTTGCTCCTCTGCCTGTATTGTGCAAAATCAATCTTTTTTTTATGTTGTTCGTATAACCTGCGTATGAAATATTTTTTCCCGAAGATAACCTTGAGATTAATAAATAAGTATAAAATGTCTTCAAATCAAAAATATCTAAATACAATTAAAAAATAAAGAATAGATAAAATTGTTGCAATCCATAAAAAATTACTAAAAAAAAATAACCAGAAAAAATGAATAAAGGCTGAACCTAATAAAGATATAAACAATCTATCCCCTCTTGTTGTGTTTAAACCAATTATTCCTTTTCGAGGATGTCCTCCTGGAGATCTAATTTCCCAAATCGTCATGAAAATAAGTGAAATTAAAATAAAAAGAAAAAATAAGGCAGTTTGCCAAGTCCATGCCATCCATGAAAAATTAAATATACTATTAATAATTTCCTCGCTCTCTACAGGCCAAGAATTTGTTGTTAATGTCTGTTCATCTTGTTCTTTTGTCCCCGGCCAAGTGGTTACCTTAATTATATAATCTCTGAGTAAATTATTTTCGTTCATTAAACTCTCCCTAGCGCAAAACCTTTTGCAATATAATTTCGAACAAAATAAATAACAAATGCTCCAGGTAATATTGTAAGTGAACCTGCGGCCGCAAGTAAACCTAATTCATATCCTGCTGTACTTGCTGTACGAGTCATAGTTGCAGCAATTGGTTTTGCTTCAACTGAAGTTAAAGTTTTTGCAAGTAATAATTCAACCCATGAAAACATAAAACAAAAAAAGCAAGCAATACCTATTCCTGCTGTAATTGTTGGTATAAATATTTTAATAAAGAATCTTGGAAATGAGTATCCATCAATATATGCAGTTTCGTCTAACTCTTTAGGAACTGCAGAAATAAACCCCTCTAATATCCAAACAGCTAAGGGAATATTAAACAAACAATGTGCCAAAGCAACCGCAATATGAGTGTCAAATAAATTAATCGATGAATATAATTGAAAAAAAGGTAATGCAAATACAGCTGGTGGCGCCATTCGATTAGTCAACAGCCAAAAAAATAAATGTTTATCCCCTACAAATTTATATCTTGAAAAAGCGTAAGCCGCAGGAAGTGCAGCAGTTACTGATAAAATTGTATTTAAAAGAACATAAGCTAATGAATTGAAATATCCCATGTACCAAGTTGAGTCAGTGAAAATTTTAATGTAATTTTCAAAAGTAAAGTTAATCGGCCAAAGCGAAAATGTATTAATTATTTCATTAGTAGTTTTGAAGGACATATTAAGTAACCAATAAATTGGAAGCATTAAAAAAATTATATACAAAGTTGGAATTATCCATTTAAATTTCATTTATCCTCACCTTTCATAACCACGCTGTAAAAAATCCAACTAAGTAAAAGAACAATTAGAAAGTAAACTAATGACATTGCGGCGGCATTACCTAAATCAAATTGCCCAAGTGCCATTTTTACAAGATCGATTGATAAAAATGCTGTTGCATTACCAGGGCCTCCTCCAGTTAGCACAAATGGTTCTGTATAGATCATGAAACTGTCCATGAATCTTAACAATATTGCAATTGTTAAGACTTTTTTCATTTTTGGAAGCTCGATATATTTAAACACCGCCCAACGGCTAGCCCCATCTATTTTTGCTGCCTGATAAAAAGGATCAGGTATTGCGCATAATCCAGCATAACAAAGTAAGACAACTAAAGAAGTCCAATGCCATACATCCATTAAAATAACTGTGAACCAAGCAGCGTAGATACTTTGAGTAAAATTATAATCAAAACCTAATAAAGCTAAATAGTGACCTAAAAATCCAATTCTAGGTAAAGCAAAAATATTCCACATTGCTCCTACAACGTTCCAAGGAATAAGTAGTGGCATCGACATTAATACTAAGCAAATTGAAACGCCAAATCCTTTCTTTGGCATCGACAGAGCAATAAATACTCCTAAAGGAATTTGAATTAATAAAATTATAAAGGTAAAAAGTAATTGTCTACCAAATGCTGCATAGAAACGTTCAGATCTTAATATGTTTTCAAACCACTTAGTGCCTTGCCAAGTAAATATGTTGTTATTGAAAGTTTCTTGAAATGCATAATTCACAACGGTCATAAGCGGTATTACTGCGTTAAAAGCTACTAGAAAAATAACTGGTAAAATAAAAAACCATGCTTTGTTATTTTGAACTTTATTCATAAAATTAATTAACTAAGTAGTTGTTTGAATATAAATAAGTATATTTTTCACTAAATTTTATATGTGCTTTTTTTTCGGGTACGTGAGTTTGATCATTTAAAACTAATTTAAGATTTATATTTCTTATTACTACATCAACAATTTTGCATTTACCTAAATATCTTACAGAAATAATATCAACAGGTATTCCTATTTCACTGAAATGTATAAATTCAGGTCTTATCCCTATTTTTATATTTTTATCTTTTATCGATTTAATATTTACATTTTTTTTTATTTCATAATCTAAAAAAAAAGCTGAGTTTTCTTTAATTTCACACGGTAATATATTAATGCCTGGGGAACCAATAAAGTGACCAACAAATAAATGATTAGGTTTTTCAAATAATTCAGTAGGTGTGCCTGACTGAACTACTTCACCTTCATGCATTACAACAACTTTATCTGCAAAAGTTAAGGCTTCGGTTTGATCATGCGTTACATAAATCATAGTTGTATTAAATTGTTTTTGAAGTTCTTTTAATTTGGATTTGAGTAACCACTTTAAATGAGGATCAATGACAGTGAGTGGCTCATCAAATAACAACGCATTTACTTTAGGTCTTACTAACCCTCGCCCTAGTGAAATTTTCTGTTTTTGATCAACTGTTAAATTTTTTGCATTGTTATTTAAAATACTTCCTAAATCTAAAATTTCTGAAATTTTTTGTACCTGTTTTTTTATAAAACCTTCCTCAAATTTTTTGTTTTTTAAAGGAAAAGCTAAATTTTCATACACTGTCATGGTGTCGTAAATCACAGGAAATTGAAATATTTGTCCAATATCTCTTTCAATTGTTAGTTTATTTGAAATATCAAGATCATTAAATTTTATAACACCCTGAGTTGGAGTTATTAAACCAGATATAATATTTAATAAGGTTGTTTTTCCGCAACCAGACGGCCCAAGCAATGCATACGCTCCTCCATCGGCCCATTCTAAATTTATATTTTTAACCGCCCAAGAATTATTTTCGGTTTTTAAAGAATAACTATGATTTATATTTTCTAATTTTATATTGGCCATCAAACAGTTATCTTATTATTAGAATTAAAGATTAGGCAATTACTTGGCTTAAAATAAAATTTTACAGTGTCTTGAATCGAATAATTAAAAATTCCATTTATCAGACTTGTATAATTTAATTTATTATAATCAAAATGTATCAATGTCTCTGAGCCATTTATTTCACAAATTCTAACTTTGCCCTCAATTTCAACGTCATCAATTTCTTCTTTTTTATTTTTAAGATGATGAGGTCTTATACAAACTTTGTAATTCCCACTTAAATTTTTTGAAACGCTTTTGCTTAAATGAAATTCAATATTATTGATATTCACAATTCCATTTTTTATTCTACTCTCAAAAACGTTTAGTGGTGGGTCATTAAAAACTTTAGCTGAAATCAAATCACTAGGATTTTTATAAACATCAATTGTTTTACCGTACTGAACAATTTTTCCTTCGTTTATAACAATAGTATTACCTCCAATTAATAAGGCATCCATTGGATCAGTGGTTGCATAAATTACAATGCAATCTCTTTTTGTAAAAATTTTTGGAAGCTCTTCTCTTAACTCTTCCCTTAATTTAAAATCTAAATTAGCTAAAGGTTCATCTAGCAGTATAAGATCTGCATTTTTTATTAGTGCTCTTGCTAAAGCTGTTCTTTGTTGCTGACCACCTGACAATTGGTGAGGTCTTTTTTCTAAAAAATTATTTAACTTAAGTAAACTTGCAACTTCAATAACTTTTTGATGTATAAAATCTGGTTCATGTTTTAAAACTCTCAGTGGTGAGGCGATATTTTCGTAAACAGTTAGACTTGGATAGTTAATAAATTGCTGATATACCATCGCAACATTTCTTTTTTGAACTTTATCCTTAGTAATATCCTTTTCGTTAAAGTAAATTTTTCCAGTGCTTGGTTCATCTAAACCAGCGATAAGTCTCATTAGTGTTGTTTTTCCGGATAATGTTGGCCCTAATAAAACATTTATTGAATTTTTTTCTAAGATTAAATTTGATGAATAAATATGTGTCTCAAATAAATTTTTTTTTGAAATATTCGTTAAATTTAAAGACATAAAACAATACCCGGGGAATTTGACTTTTTCCCCGGGTTATATTTGAGATTATTATTTTTTAGGTGAAGAAGCCCATCGTTTGACTAACTCGTCATAGTCAACTGTAATTGGCTTCTCTTTTTCGTTTCTTTTAGCCTTAGGACCATCTCCTTTAGCTATCCAAGCAGCTGCGTCTGTTGCTTTATTAAGACGCGGACCGCAACCACCATAAGTTTTATTTTTTTTATCATCCTCTTCCATTCTAGCCATTACTTGATCCATTTCTGCAGCCAGTCTATCCATCGCTTGTTGTGGTGTAAAAGCACCAGAATTTACATCTCCGATTTGTTGCCACCATAATTGTGCAAGTTTTGGATAATCAGGTACATTAATTCCTGTTGGAGTGTACTGAACTCTATCAGGTGATCTATAAAATTCTACCAAACCACCAAGTTTTGGAGCTCTTTCAGTGAATGATTTATGTCTGATATCACTATCTCTAATTGGCGTTAAACCAACATGAGTTTTTTTTAATGATACAGTTTTAGATGTTGTAAATTGAGCATAAAGCCAAGCAGCTTTTCTTCTATCTACTGGCGTTGACTTAAATAAAGTCCAACTTCCAACATCTTGATATCCAACTTTTTGACCTTCTTGCCAATATGAGCCATGGGGTGAAGGTGCCATTCTCCAAAGTGGATTTCCTTTATCATCTACAGTTTTATTTCCTTTGCTTTTTGGTTCAACCATAGTTTGCGTAAAAGCTGTATACCAGAAAATTTGCTGAGCCACGTTTCCTGATGCAAGAGCTGGAAGTGACTGATAAAAATCATAACTAGCAGCACCCGGAGGAGCGTACTTTCTTAGCCATTCATCCCATTTAGTTATTGCATAAACCGCAGCAGCATCATTTGTTGCTCCACCTCTACTCATCGAAGCACCAACTGGATTACAAGTTCCTTTTTCCATTCTAATACCCCACTCATCAACTGGAACACCATTTGGAAGACCTTTGCTGCTCATGCCGGCCATTGATAACCATGCATCAGTCATTCTCCAACCTAAATCAGGAGCTCTTTTGCCGTAGTCCATGTGGCCATAAATTCTCACTCCATCGATATTTTTAACATCTTCAGAAAAGAATTTAGCAATATCCTCATAAGCACTCCAGTTTACCGGAACACCTAATTCGTAACCGTATTTAGCTTTAAATTGAGATCTAATATCAGGTCGTTTGAACCAGTCATATCTAAACCAATAAAGATTGGCAAATTGTTGGTCAGGTAATTGATAAATTTTACCATCTGGTCCAGTTGTAAACTTGATTCCTATAAAATCATTAATATCAAGTGTTGGCGAAGTAACATCTTTGCCCGGACCTTTCATCCAATCTGTAAGATTGACTGCTGCTTGAAGACGAGAGTGTGTTCCTATTAGATCAGAGTCATTTACGTATGCATCATACAGGTTTCTGCCTGTTTGCATTTGCGTTTGAACAGCCTGTACAACTTCACCTTCTCCAAGTAGCTGATGATTTACTTTTATTCCTGTTATCTCTTGAAATGCTTTAGTTAAAACTTGTGACTCATATGTATGAGTTGGAATAGTTTCGGATAAAACATTTATTTCCATACCTTTAAATGGAGCGGCAGCTTTTATGAACCACTCCATCTCTTTGATTTGTTGATCTTTAGTCAAAGTTGAAAGTTGGAATTCTTTCTCAATCCATTTTTTTGCATTATCAATATTTGCAAAACTAAAAGAAGATAATGAAGCAAATACAAATAAAAAAAAAGTGGATTTAAAAATTAATCGTTTGATCTTTTCGATTAACATATTTCCCCCTTATATTTGTTTTAATTAAGAGGGATTTTATTTTACGAAAATAAAAATTGATATAAAAATTTTTTTCAACTTTTAATTGAGTCAATTTGCCAAAGTTTTTCTAATCGCTATGCTCCACCCATCTAAAAGAGTATTTCTATGCAACTTTGACATGCTAGGTGAAAAATGTTTGTCGATCTTCCAGTTTTTTTTAATATCTTTGATTGATTTAAAAACTCCTATTTTTAGACCAGCAAGATAAGCTGCTCCTAATGCGGTAGTTTCAATCACTCTTGGTCGATCTACTTTAATATTTATAATATCTGATAAAAATTTGGAGAACCAATTATTAGTAACCATGCCTCCATCAACTCGTACAATTTTTGGTTTTAGACCATCCCGCTCCATTGCTTTAAATAAATCATAACTTTGGTAAGCTACACTTTCTATAACTGCTCTTACAATTTGCGCAGGCCCACTATCTCGTGTTAGTCCATAAATTAATCCTCTAGATTTACTATCCCAATAAGGAGAACCCAAGCCGGTAAAAGCAGGTACTAAATAAACTCCACCATTTGATTTTAATGATTTAACAACATTTTCTGTATCTGATGCTTTTTTTATAAAACCAATTTTATCCCTTAACCATTGAATGCCTGCTCCCGCTATGAAAATTGAACCCTCTAAAGCATAAGTTATTTTGTTATTTAATCTGTAGCAAACTGTAGTAAGCAACCTATTTTTTGAAATGATTTTTTTATTTCCGGTATTCATTAATACAAAACAACCGGTTCCATAAGTACTTTTAACAGAGCCTTTATCAAAACATGACTGCCCAACTGTTGCAGATTGTTGATCTCCAATCAAAGAATTTATTGGAATTTCATCTTTTGTAAATTTCAATTTTGCAAATCCATAATCATCTGACGAGTCTTTAACAATTGGAAGTATATGATCTGGAATTTCAAATAATTTTAAAAGATCTTTATCCCAATCATTAGAATTAATGTTAAATAACATTGTACGGGATGCATTGGTAGCATCTGTTGCATGTACTTTACCATTCGTTAGATTCCATAACAAGAAAGTATCAACTGTTCCAAAAAGAAGTTTTTTTTCTTTAAGTAGTTTTTTAGCTTTAGGAACATTATTTAATATCCAATGAATTTTTGTAGCTGAGAAATACGGATCGATTAATAAACCTGTTTTTTTACTAATTATTTTTTCTTTTTTTCTTTTTTTTAAACTCTCACAAAAATTTGCAGTTCTTCGATCCTGCCAAACAATTGCATTATAAATCGCTTTTCCTGTAAATTTATCCCAAATTATAGTGGTTTCTCTTTGATTTGTTATTCCTATAGTAAGAACTTTTCCCCTAAGTTTTTTAGATTTTAAAAAAACTTCTTTTAAAGTCAATAATGTAGTGTCCCAAATTTCCTGGGGTTTATGTTCAACCCAGCCATTTTTTGGAAAAAGTTGTTTAAATTCTCTTTGTGAAGTAAAAACTGGCATACCATGGGTATTAAATAAGATTGATCTTGTAGAGGTAGTTCCTTGATCAATTGAAACTATAAATTTTTTAACCATTATTAATTTTTGACCAATTAATTGTAAATTTTTTATTCAATAATAAGGATTTTGTAAGCGAAACCATTAAAGGCAACTTTGAATTAGGAAAAATTTTTAAAATTTTTTTACCAATATCAAATATTAAATCAGCCGCTTCAATAGTATCATTTTTCATAAATTTTCTCTTAGCCTCGATAAATGTATAGCTCTGTCCTAAATAATTACCCATCAAAGCATTTCTGCCTCCTAACGAACTTACATATAAATCACCTAATCCTGCAAGATCATAAACTGTTTCTTTTTTTCCACCTAATTTTTCAACTACGTAAATCATTTCTTTTAAACATTGTGAAATAAGAGCCCCCGGTGGATTAAAAAAAATTTTAGAGTTGTCTAATTTTAATTCTTTTTTTACAGATAAATATTTACCTGCTCCAATGATCATAGAGTATATATTTTTTAAAGCTGCTGACGCCTCAACACCTATCACGTCACTAGAAAAGTTTGTGTGGTAATATTTTGTTTTGAACATTTTAGCTAACTTTTTAGCTTTTGATAAATTTTCGTTTACAATAACAACGCTACTGTTAACTCTATTTGCTAATCCACTTGCAAGACAAGGTCCGGCTATCCCTGAGACTGAGATTTTTTTACTTAATATTATTTTTTTTAATTTTGTAATTAATATTTCAAGCTTTCCTTCTTCAGATAAATGTAAACCTTTTGTTAATAAAATAATTTCTTTATTATAATTTCCTAATATATTTATCTGATCTGATACCCAGTTGATGCCTCTTGAGTTTACACCAATTATTATTATATCAGAATTATAAGCTTCATCAAAAAAAGATGAAAATTTAAGTATTCGGACTTTATTAGAAATCTTGAATTTTAAAGCTGGGTGAAATTTTTTATTTTGATTTATTTTTTCAATAAGTTGATCTTCTAAATGAGTTCCGATTATTGCTACATTATGGTTTCGATCAATACATGGATTTGAAAAAGCAGAACCCATAGCTCCGGCACCCAAAATTAAGATTTTTGCCATAATATATTTTAATTGGCGCGCCCTAAAGGATTCGAACCTCTGACCCTCGGTTTAGAAAACCGATGCTCTATCCAGCTGAGCTAAGGGCGCAACTTTTGATACTTTTAGCAATTATTTATTTTTAATCAATTTGTTAATGATTTAAGCACTCATTAGAGCAATAGAAGTATCTAACATTCGACATGAAAAACCCCATTCATTATCATACCATGCTAAAACTTTAACAAGCCGTCCATCACTTGCTACTCTTGTTTGAGTTGAGTCAAAAATAGCAGAGTATGGATTACGGTTAAAATCTATGGACACTAATTGCTCCGTATTGAATGAAATAATATTAGAATAACTGCCTTTTGAGGCAGTTTTAATAATTTCATTTATGTTTTTAACTGAAGTTTTTTTTTTAGCTATAAAAGTTAAATCTACTAAAGAAACATTGTTAGTTGGAACTCTTACTGATAGTCCATCTAATTTTCCCTCTAATTCAGGTATAACTAATCCTATAGAATTTGCGGCTCCGGTTTTAGTGGGAATCATAGACAATGCCGCCGCTCGCGCTCTTCTTAAGTCGTTGTGATATCCATCATTAAGTACTTGGTCATTGGTATAGGCGTGTATCGTATTCATAACGCCAGATACTATTCCAATTTCATCATTTAAAACTTTTGCAATAGGTGCAAGACAATTTGTTGTGCATGAAGAATTGGAAACAATTAAATGCTTTTTTTTTAATATTTTATGATTTACACCATAAACTATAGTTGCGTCTGCCTCCTCACCAGTACCCAGCGAATATCCTGGTCCTGAAATTAAAACTTTACTCGCTCCTGACTTTATATGTAAAAACGCTTTTTCTCTTGAAGAAAATTGACCAGTACATTCCAATACAAGATCAACTGATAATTCTTTCCAAGAAGGTAATTTTTTTGGATCTTTATTATTAAATACATTTATTTTATCTTTGTTTATAGAAATACTATTTTTATCAAACGAAATTTTTTCAAGAAACCTTCCATGTGTTGAGTCATATTTTAACAAGTGTGCTTTGTTTTCAGGATCTCCAGAACCGTTAATTGCAACAATTTCTAAATCATGCTTTTTTTTATTCTCATAATGAGCCCTTAGAATTGTTCTGCCAATTCTACCAAATCCATTAATAGCCACTTTAATTTTCATAATTAATTAATACCTAAAGATTTTAGTTTTCTATGTAAAGCACTTCTTTCCATTCCAATATAATCTGCAGTTTTAGAAACATTTCCATTATGTCTGTTAAGTTGAATTTCAAGATAATTTTTTTCAAACTTTTCTCTTGCTTCTTTAAGAGGAAATTGAAAAGCATCTTCAGTTTTGCTTTCTCTTACCGATGAAATTTTTAACGACTCTGATAAAATTTTATCTACATCCTCATTTTTACCAGACGCTAAAATAACAACTCTTTCAATTAGATTTCTAAGTTCCCTAACATTGCCAGGCCAGTCATAATCATAAAAAACTGCATTTTTTGAATTAATTACAATGGTTTTTAAACCATTAGTATCAGAGATTCTTTTAATAAAATAATCGACCAATAAAGGAATGTCTTCCTTTACATCTTTTAGATAAGGAGTTTGTATTGGAATTACGTTTATTCTATGAAAAAGATCCTCTCTAAAATTTCCACTTTCAATCTCTTCTTTTAAATTTTTGCTGGTAGAACACATAACTCGAATGTTAACACTAATTTCATTTGCACCATTTACTCGATGAAATTTTTGATCAGATAATACTCGTAAAATTTTTCCTTGTGTTTGTAGAGGTACATCTGAAATGTTATCAATTAATAAAGTACCATTATTAGTTTTTTCAAAAATACCTGAAATAATTTTATCGTTATTTTCAGATCCAAATAATTCAAAATCAAAATGATTAGGATCCAAAATAGCACCATTAACGACTTTAAAAGAATTATTAGATCTTGATGAGGCTTCATGAATAAGTCTTCCTACTAATTCTTTTCCAGATCCTGCGGGACCAAAAATTAAAATTCGGCTATCAGTTTTTGAAAACTTTTCTATAGAGTTTCGCAATTTTATAAGCGTCGATGAATTTCCAATTAATTCATTAGATAAATATAAATTTTTTTTTAGAGACTTATTTTCTTTTTTTAAAGATGAATTTTCAAGAGCTCTATTAACAAAGTTCAATAATCTATCTTTATTAAATGGTTTTTCTAAAAATTCAAAGGCACCATGTTTTATAGAGTCTACGGCAATTTGAATATTTGCATGTCCCGATATCATTATAACTGGAAGATCAGCATCTAATGACTTGATAAATTTTAATATATGTATTCCATCTCTATTTTTTTCATCCAGTAAAACATCTAGAATTACTAAATCAGGTAATTTTTTTTTAATTTCTGATAAAGCTTTTTCAACCGTATCGGCTTCGCGCACAAAAAAATTATTTTCTTTTAAGATCTCATGAACAGCAAATCTTATATCTTTTTCATCATCAATTAATAAAATTTCACTAGTCATTGATTGCTTTTAATACTTAGTATAATTTTTGCTCCATCGTTCTTTTCAAGAAATTTTAAATCGCCACCGTGTTCAAATAAAATCTTAGAAGCTATTGATAATCCAAGACCTGATCCGTGCTTTTTAGTTGTGTTCAGTGGTGCTACTAAATCTTTCGGTGTAGATTTAAAACCAACCCCATTGTCATCAATAATAATATTTATAAACTCGTTATTATCTTTAACCTCTATATTAATTAGACCTTGAAAATTTTTATCTACTTCTTGTTTTTCATGTATAGACTCTAGCGAGTTTTTAATAATATTTACCAAAACTCTTGAAATTTGATCTAAATCAAACTCTATAAAAACTTTTTCACTTTTATATTCTAAATGAAATTTCACATTTTTTTCTGATAAATTATATAAATTAATATTATCTTCTATTAATTTTTTTAAATTATTTATTTTTTTTATAGGAGCAGGCATTCTTGCAAAATCTGAAAACTCGTTAGCTAAATTTCCGATATCTTTAACTTGTCTTGATATAATATTTAAATAATTTTCAAAGTCGCGCTTATCAATGTTTATTTGATTAAGGTATTTACCTTTAATTCTCTCCAAAGAAAGTGTAATTGGTGTTAATGGGTTTTTAATTTCATGGGCAAGTTTTTTTGCTACCATTTCCCAAGCTTGATATCTTTCTGTTAAAGCAATTTTATTTTTTTGAATCTTAATTTCTTGGGTCATTATATTAAAGGTATTATATAATTTTTTGAAATCATCATCTTCTTTTTCATCTTTTAACTTCACATTCAAATTTCCACTAGACACTTCTTTAGCTGCATATATTAATTTGACAATTGGCTTTGAAATTTTATTTGCAATATTAATTGCATAAACTGCAGAGATTAAAATTAATGAGCTAACTATTACAATATAAACTCCTGCAAAAGTTATTTGAAGCCCGAGTTTATTAGATTTTAATTTATAATAAAAAGTAGAAGCTTCACCAGTATTTTTTAAAAAATTTACTGTTTCAGCATCAACATATCGAATTGCATATAAAAGAATATTTTCATTTAATTTTATCAAAGCGTTAGTTTGATTTTTATTTGCATCAGAAATTAGTATTGTTTGTCC
>VHCC01000016.1 GCA_016882185.1 Candidatus Pelagibacterales bacterium
AATGGCTTGGTGCATTTTTTGCAATCCAAGCTAACATTGGAATCATTGCAACCTGACCTAAGGGAGATTCAATTGCTGTATTAATAACTGCAATAAATCTTGCATCCACCACACCATTTGTAACTGAGGCTGTCCACTGATGAAGTCCGTAATACATGCCAATACTTGGCAAAAATAATATCGATCCTAAAATGGATAAGATGACTACAATTTTTGCAATGGAATTATTTGCCATAAAAGGACGTAAAAAAATAATTCCAAGTAAAGTTAGTACAGATGCGATTAAAGAAATTGCAGATAAAAATTGTTCATCAAATTTTAATACATCAATTTCAAACCAAGTCAGTCCAGGACCTGGTGCTGGCATCGCACGAAAGATAAAAATAATAATAGCGGTGCCAACAATGGTGTAACTTAAATGTTTTGGCATCTCTTTCATAAGTTTATACATTAAAAAAATCACAATGGACATTGATCCAACAAAAACAATTTCTTGAGCAAAGGGAACTTTCAGTGAGCCAATGGTTAAGGTGAAAACCACAAAGACAAAGGAGCCGCCTAAAATCCACCAGTTCACCTTTGTGGTATTTAAATTTTCAGGTAAGTTTTTATTAAGTTGTTTAAATAATTCTTGTTGTTTGTGTTTTAAATAAAAAGATAAAAATACACCAAGGACAGAAATAAAAGGAATGATTAGAGCGTACAAATAAACAGAGGCATACAAGGATACTTTTTCTGTCTGACTTAGTCCTTGCGAATTGCTAAAAATTATAATGTTTGCAAAAGCTACAAGAATGGTGCCAGAAATAATTGCAAATCTTCCAAGGGTTTGAACGGTGGTGTGCATGGCTTTGATATCATCCTTAACATAAGGATTTCCTTGCTCATCAAAATTTGGAACAGCTTCGACGGTCATGGCATCTGCAACCACATCTTGAATAACGTAGCCGATGGGAGATAAAATTACGCTGATTACAAACCAAGTCTCAATTGCTAAATACCCTGCCATGAATTTAGTATGAGCGATCAGTCCATACATAATTAAAATACTGCAAGCAATTAAACCTGCTCCCAAAAACACTAAATAATTTTTCCTACTCCAAATTAAATCCACTAAATGACCAAGGGGCATTTTTAAAACCCATGGAATTCCTGCCCAAAATCCAAGGCCTGCTAGAAAGGCTGCGGATAAATTTAAATAATCTTTAACAAAAAAAGTTCCAACAATTCCAGTCAGTCCTGAAACTCCTGCAGCCACATAAATCATTAACGGCGGCAAATAGCTCAGACGAAATTGTCTACCAAGATCAATAAAAGTAATTGAAAAAAAAAGGATAATCTTTCTCATTTATTAATTTGGCTTAAAAGAGAATGAACAATAGACAAAAGTTAAAAGTTAAAATAATTAAATTTATTTGAAAAACTTCTTAAATCTTTCAATACTAGTTGTTAGAGGATTATAAACACTTTCGATAAAAGATATATGGCTATTTAATCGAGTATTGAGGCTATCAAGTTTTTCATTTAATTGTTTAATTTCAGTTAAAATTAATTTTTGATTTTTATCAATTATTTTTTTTATTGATTTTATATCACTCATGTTTTGTTTTTTTTAAGTTTATATATTTAATAAATATCTCAATTATTATCAAAAGTGCACACCGGAATAGGATTAATTTTATGTAAATTTTTTTCTCTTATTTCTAAATATTTTGCATGATTTTTATCCTTTGGATCATTCATAGCTTTTTCTAGTTCTAAATAGGTCATTCCTAATTGTTTCTCATCCGTCCTGCCATCTCGCCATAATCCATCAGTGGGTTGAGCAGTAATTATTTCATCTAATATATTTAGATATTTTCCCATTTCCCATACTTCAGTTTTAAGGCAATCTGCGATGGGTGATATATCAACTCCGCCGTCGCCATATTTAGTATAAAAACCCACACCAAAATCCTCAACTTTATTTCCAGTACCAACCACGATTCCATTATTTGATCCTGCAACTTGATAAAGGGTTAGCATTCGCATTCGAGCTCTTGAATTTGCAAAGGCATGTTCGGAATTAAAATTATTTAATGTTTTAGAAAATGCGTTAAAAGTTTCATCTAGATTAATAATAAGCCCGTCAACATTTTTAAAATTTTTCTTTAGCCATTGAATGTGAGCTTTACTTAAATCATCTTGAAACTTTAATTGATGAATAGGCATGGATAGTGCTTTAACATTTAGTCCGGTTAAAGCTGCAATAGTACTGACCACTGCAGAGTCTATCCCTCCTGAAACACCAACAACTAAACACGATGGCTTTTTTGGCATAGATTTGATGTATTTTAAAATCCAATTTTTTATATATTTAACTCTTTCCTCTACTGTCATTTATTTAATTTTTATAATCTGGAGTTTGTAACCATAGTTGATCAATTTTACTTAATTTAATAGGATCAAATTTATCAACTTCTTCCCAATATCTACCAGATCGTACCATATAATTTAATTTTTTTTCAAACGCTAAAGCTTTATTTATTGCTTTCAAATTTAATTCTAATATTTTTTTTTTAATGCTTTGAAAAATTTGTGGCTTCTTTTTTAAATCATCTACACACACCTTTGGAAATAATAGTCGCGAATGATCTTGTTCTGATAAATTAACTACAGAACAATTATTAAATTTTGCAATGGCCATTAGACGTGCAGATTTTGCCTCCAGTGATTGTAATGTAATATCATCACGCAACGGATCTGGATTTCCTTTTCCATAAAAATGATTATTAGATATTTTATTAGAATAAATCATATCGCAACCAAGATAAGCAATCACGTCAGGTTTTAATGCACCAAGTGCCCAATATCCTGCGGTAAAAGCCATGGTGCCGCCTGCATACACAAAGCCGCCAAATTTATTTTGAATGCGCACATAATCTTTTGCAGTAATTATTTTTTTCACATTAAAATTTTTTGGCTGATGTTGAACTGGAAAATCTTCAGGATAAATTACAAAGTCCCACTCTGGCTTTAATCGCCAAGCATTATTAATTGCAACAAAGTTGTTAAATAAAGAAAGATCTAATGAATTGATACGAACCGCATCGGGTGCACTACCAACGATTAAAACCAAATTCATAACGTGCCTCTATAGTTATTTAATGGGTTTATTAAACTTTATTATTTCCTTTTAAATCAACTTTGTTCTCTGTTTTTTTCTTACAACATACAAGATAAACAGCTGTTGCAACGCTGGTTGCTAAACTAAGTATAGATAAGCTAAAGCATATTTTTTTAATCATAAACTTATTTTATCATAACAAATTTTATTTAAACTATATTTTAATTTAAATTTGAAAGACTGCGACTTTATGTTTTTAATTAATCCTTTGTAATGTTTAATTAAATTAAAAAGTGTAATATTCAATCATGCTTCCTATTATAAATCATCCAGATTATGTAGCTCAAATCGGTGATGATCATAAATTCCCAATCAAAAAATTTGGTGAACTATTTAAATTATTGCAAAGTGATAGAATAGTAAGTAAGAAAAATTTACATATCCCAAGTCCTGCAAGTTTAGAAGATTTAGCAAGGGTGCATACCCATGAGTACATTGAAAAAATATCTAATTTAACGTTAAGCCAAGAGGAAGAGAGAAAATTAGGTTTTCCAATGGTCCCAAGCGTTCGACAGCGATCTTTCGTTGCTACGGGAGGAACTATTTTAGCAGCACAACTTGCATTAAACGAGGGACTTGCATGTAATACCGCAGGTGGATCGCATCATGCTTTTGCAAACTCAGGCAATGGTTACTGCGTATTCAATGATGTAGCGGTAGCTGCAAAAAAATTAATTACTGAGCATCATATTAAAAATATTTTAATTTTTGATCTAGATGTTCATCAAGGTGATGGGACGGCCAAAATTTTTGAAAACGATGAAAATGTTTTTACTTTAAGTATTCATTCTAAAAAAAATTATCCCCTTAATAAACAGTTAAGTAATTTAGATATTGAATTGGATGAGGGGATAAAAGATGATGAATATTTAGAAATCGTCTTTAATGCTTTAGAGGAAATGAATAAAAAAAAATTTGATTATGTATTTTACGTTGCTGGAGTTGATGTGCACGAGGATGATAGAATTGGAAAATTTAAAATTAGTACTGAAGGAATTAAAAGAAGAGAGGAATTAGTTATTCATAACTTTTATAAAAAAAGGGTTCCTCTTTGTGGCGTATTGGGTGGGGGATACAATAAAGACTTTAATCAATTAGTTTATCTGCACTCGTTACTACACCGAACTTGTCATAATTTATTACATCATGAAAATTAGAACAGAAGCCGTTAATCACCTTAATCATTTTTGCGAAAATTTTCTAAGTCAATATTCAAAGAGTCGAAATTTTGATTTTGGTAAAAATAAAAGAGATAACACCAGTTGTTTATCAAAATACATTACCCACCGAGTGATTGATGAATTAGAAGTTATAAAATCAGCTCATTCAAAATATCCTTATCTTACCATTGAAAAATTTATCCAAGAAGTATTCTGGCGAACATATTGGAAAGGTTGGTTGGAACTACGCCCTAGGGTTTGGCAAGTTTATATACAAGATTTAATAAAATTAGAGGAAGAGAAGAAAAATATAAATTATCAAAATGCAATTCATGCAACTACAACAGTTGAATGTTTTAATGACTGGGTACACGAGTTAAAGGAGACAGGATATTTGCATAATCATGTAAGAATGTGGTTTGCAAGTATTTGGATTTTTACTTTAAAACTTCCTTGGCAACTTGGGGCTGATTTTTTTTTAAAACATTTACTCGATGGTGACGCTGCATCCAATACATTAAGTTGGCGTTGGGTTGCGGGGTTGCAGACAAAAGGTAAACATTATTTAGCAACCACTTGGAATATTAATAAATTCTCAGCAAAAAAATATGAAAATTTAGCATTAAATGAGAAAGCAGCCTCATTATTTGAAAGTGAAAATTTTACGCAAACTCCACTACACTTTGACAAAATAGAAAATGAAAACTCATTATTTCTTATCCATAATTTAGATAGTTCGTATTTATTAAAACATAAGGAAAAAAAATTTAATCATTATGGTATGTTGGATTTTAATTCTTTATTAGAAAAAGAGGGTTATTCGAAAAATGTAATAAATTTTAAAAGTCTTATAAATCTTGAAATTTTTGAGCAAATAAAAACTGAATTTAATTCTAATATTATTATAAAAAATTTAGATGATCTTTTAAAAGTCGTGAGAGAAAATAATATCAAATGCGTGATTATGCCCTATCTGACCTGTGGTTACGAAAATGATTTTATTAGTAAGATTAAGAAAACAATAAAAATTTATTATTTAGCTAGGGATTATGATCAATTTTGTTTTCCTTTTTCAACTAAAGGTTTTTTTGCCTTTAAAGAACAAATTCCTAAAATTTTAAGCAAAATTTTATAAAAAAATTGCACGTATATTTTTCTAAATTTTACTGTACAATTGGTAAATAAAAAATGTTTACATTACCTAATTTAAATTACGCAAAGAACGCACTGGATCCTATAATGAGTGTGGAAACATTAGATTTGCATCACAGCAAACATCATCAAACTTATATCACTAACTTAAATAATCTCATCAAAGGTACCTCTTTTGAAAAAGCATCCCTTGAAGATATTGTTAAACAGACCGCAAATGATCCAAGCAAGGCTGGAATCTTTAATAACGCCGGACAACATTACAATCACATTTTATTCTGGAAGTGTATGCGCCCAAGCGGTGGTGGTAAGATGCCAGAAAAATTAGAGAAAAAAATTATTAAAACTTTTGGTACCGTTGAAAAATTTAAAGAAGACTTTATTCAAGCAGGTGTTACTCAATTTGGCTCGGGTTGGGCTTGGCTTTCTTTAAAAGGCGATGAATTAGTCATCAGCAAAACTGCAAATGGTTCAAATCCGTTAGTAGATAATCTGAAACCTATTTTTGGCTGTGATGTGTGGGAACATGCATATTATGTAGATTATAGAAATCGAAGACCCGATTATCTTAAAGCCTTCGTTGAAAAATTAGCTAATTGGGAATTTGTAGAATCTCAATTAAATTAAGTTTTATTTATTTACAACAAATAGTTGTATTTGTTTTTTTACATTTATTTATTTTTAAACCCCCTCGACTCTCCGTTAAGTTTCTGCTCTAATTAATCCATTATGGCTGGGTACAATCGGTCATTAATTCAGACTGAAAGTTCCAGGGCTAAAGTTTTTTTAAAACAAGCACAGCCATTTAACAAAAATAAACAATGAGGGGAAACAATGAGTACTGAAACAATCAAAGGTTCAAGAACAGGACCTTCTCGTACTTTAGATACTTCTCACCTTAAAGTTCCATTTCCATTTAAAGAAAAATATGGAAACTTTATTGGTGGGAAGTTCGTTGAACCAAAGTCAGGAAAATACTTTGACAACGTAAGTCCGATAAATAATGAAGTAATATGTAAAGTTCCAAGATCAGATGCACAAGATGTCGAGGCTGCTTTAGATGCAGCTCACGCTGCATTCCCATCTTGGGGCGTAACATCTATCTCTGAAAGATCTAATATTCTTTTAAAAATTGCTGATGTGATTGAAAAGAATTTAAATCTTTTAGCAACAGCTGAATGTTTAGATAACGGAAAGCCAATCAGAGAATGTATGGCTGCAGATTTACCTTTAGTAATTGATCACTTTAGATATTTTGCAGGAGTGATAAGAGCAGAAGAAGGTTCGGTTGCTGAGATTAGCAATTCAGAATATTCTTACCACATTCCAGAGCCACTTGGTGTAGTTGGTCAAATTATTCCATGGAACTTTCCATTATTAATGGCTACATGGAAGATTGCACCTGCCCTTGCTGCTGGAAATTGCATCGTCCTAAAACCTGCAGAACAAACGCCTGCATCAATTTTACTTTTGATGGAATTGATTGGGCATTTATTACCTCCTGGGGTTTTAAATATTGTAAGCGGCTACGGATTAGAGGCTGGAAAACCGTTGGCTTCATCTAAGCGAATTAAAAAAATCGCATTCACAGGTGAGACCACAACTGGCCGATTAATCATGCAATATGCATCACAAAATCTAATTCCAATTACGTTAGAATTAGGTGGAAAATCTCCAAACATTTTCTTTGCAGATGTCATGGATAAGGATGATGACTTCTTTGATAAGTGTTTAGAAGGTTTTACAATGTTTACCTTAAATCAAGGTGAAGTTTGTACTTGTCCAAGCCGTGCGTTAATCCAAGAGTCAATCTATGACAAATTCATGGAGCGGGCTATTGCAAGAACGAAAGCGGTGATCCAAGACAATCCATTGAAAATGCACACCATGTTAGGAGCACAAGCCTCAACTGAACAAATGGAAAAAATTAAATCTTATTTAGATTTAGGTAAAAAAGAAGGGGCTAAAGTTCTACTGGGTGGAAACGTTGCAAACTTAAATAGTGGATTAGAGCGAGGAAATTATATCCAAGCAACTATTTTCGAAGGCAAAAATTCCATGAGAATTTTTCAAGAGGAAATTTTTGGACCGGTGGTATCGGTTACTAAGTTTAAAGATGAAGCGGATGCACTGAAAATTGCAAACGATACATTATACGGACTTGGTGCTGGTGTTTGGACCAGAAATGGTAATGTTGCTTATAGAATGGGACGAGGAATCCAAGCGGGTCGTGTTTGGACAAATTGTTATCATGCTTACCCAGCACATGCTGCATTTGGTGGTTACAAACAATCAGGTATTGGAAGAGAAACCCACAAAATGATGTTGAATCATTACCGACAAGTGAAAAATTTGCACGTGTCTTATAGTGAAAAAAAACTAGGGTTCTTTTAAAAATAATATTATTATATGGCCTGGCGACAGGCCATATAACTTATGAAAGTTTCAGCAACCGATAAAGCTCTAGCACTCATCGAAGCTATTAAAAAACAGCATGGACAGAATCTTTTATTTCATCAAAGTGGGGGCTGTTGCGATGGCAGTGCGCCCATGTGTTATCCAGCCAATGAATATTTGATAGGCCAAGATGATATTCAGATTGGCACTATCGGTGGAGTTCCATTTTATATTAGCGAGTCTCAACATAATGCTTGGAAAGATACAGATTTAATTATTGATGTTATTGATGGTATGGGTGGAATGTTTTCTTTAGATAATGGAACAGGCAAAAGGTTTTTGACTAGATCAGAAGTGTGCATGCCTGCAACAAAAAAGTTGCATTAATTTATTTCTTTATTACCGACAGCGCACCTGCTCCATTGGAGAGAATATAAATTTTTCCATCCTCTGTAATTTTTAAATCACGAATTCGATCTAATTTTCCCTTTAAAATTATAACTTCTTTTCCAACTTCATTCTCATTTATAAATTCAAGTTTACGAATACTTTCATCTTTTAGTGAGGTCATTAAAATATGACCATTCCACTCTTTAAATTCATCACCTTTATAAATTTGCACCGCACTCACTGCGATCGATGGACTCCAGGTATATAAAGGTTTGGTAAAGCGAGAATCCCATTGATCGGTCTCACCACATTTTGTTCCTGAATAATTAACCCCACCCCAACACCAAATTTGCCAACCATAATTTTCACCAAACTTAACTTCGCCAAAAAAATCACCACCCTTTGCACCATGATTTGAAATATAAATTTTTCTATTAAAAGGTGACAAGGTCATGCCTTGTGGATTTCTAATTCCGATTTGATAAATCTCTGCTAGCCAATCATTTTTACCTTTAAACTTTGGATTATCCTTTGGGAAAGATCCATCTAAATTAATTCTAATCATTTTGCCCACATGGCTTTTTGGATCTTGGGCAATGTTGCCATTTCCACGCTCACCTGCACTTGCATAAATCATATTATCTTTAATGACTAATCTGCAGCCAAAATGATAACCGCTATTGATGGGTGGATTTGCTTGAAAAATATTTTTAAAATTTAAATTATCCTTTGTAAAAGTTGCCTTTGCAATACTAGTGCTTGTTTTACCCCCTCCTCGATCTTCCGTGTAACAAATAAAAATATCATTATTGTGTTTAATAATATCAAGCAGTCCGCCTTGACCATCTACTTTATAGTTTAAATTATGTTTTATCTTTCTAACTTCTTTATTTTTAATATTAGCTAATAAAATATCTCCTTCTTTTTCAGTAATTAAGACCTCATCTTTATTAACAAAGGTTAAACTCCAAGGATCTTTAAGATCTAAAATTTTCTCAATTTTAAAATTTTGCGCATATCCTATGGATGCTAAGATAAAATAAATTGATATTATTTTAAAAAATTTTCTCATTTTCTTTTTCTATGGACAATATACACCAAGGGCATTCCTACAAAAAAAGTATAAAGAGCACCCTTTAAGCCGCTGCCAAAAAATATTTCTAAAATATTCTTTAATGGATTTTTAATAGAAAAAGTTAAAAAAGCTTCAGATTGAGTTAATTGTGCGCTTAACAGCCAATCAATAATTAAGATTGGAAAACCGATAAATAAAAAAATAACGACCACACCTGAAATGATGCAAGCGATTAGATAAAATAAACTATCAATTAAAACCTGTTTCACACTACTTAAATTCCACCAAAGAAATGCAAATAGACCATCAAAGATAGAAAAAATAATATTACTAATCCAATACGCTCAAGACCTAGACCTAATAACATGCCCAGCCCCCCAACTAAAATAATCACACCTACTAATGCACTCATGTCCTCTTAATTATCTTATGTATTTGTTTTATTAAATAATAAATTAATGTTAAAGTTAACTAATCCAATGATTAATTTTCTAAGAAATTTACAACTTTTATTTGCAACTGCAATTTTAATTGCAACCTCCATTGCCTTTGTTCTTGAGATTGCGCATATGGTTAATATTAAATCTGTAGCTTTACCAGATTTATTACTGTTGTTTATTTATCTTGAGGTAATTGGAATGGTCACATCCTACTGGCGAACACAGACCATTAGATTGACGTACCCTCTTTTTATTGCAATCACAGCACTTTCTCGACTTATTATTTTACAACAAAAAGACTCTCTGGACCCTTCTGCGCTGATTTATGAGTCTGGAGCAATTTTATTCCTTGCCATTGCCATTGTAATTTTAAAATTTAGACGATCTAAATTTCTTGGCATTAAACTAGATAGAGACGAACTTTAAATAAACCTTAGGTAAGGGCTAATTTTAGCCCCTACCCATCTATAGATTTAATTTATTTCTATTGTTCTTGGTTTTTTAGACTCTGGAATAATTCTCTCTAAAGAGATCTTTAATAAACCATCCTTTAATTCAGCACCTTTGATTTCTGTATCATCGGATACTGTGAAAGTTTTACTAAAATATCTTTTAGAAATTCCTCGATGAATGACTTGATTTTTATCATCTTTGTCTTCAGTCTTGTTTTGCTTTACTGATTTGATCTTTAAAAGACCATCGGCGTATTCAATGCTGATGTCTTTTTTTGAAAAACCAGCTAGAGCTAATTCAATATCGTAGGTGAAGTCACCAGTTTTAACGATATTGTAATAAGGATAGTTATCCAATGACTCAAAGCCATCATTTTCAAACATCTTTTCAAAACTATCGAACATGTTCTCAAATCCAACTGAAACAGGTTTCAGCTGATTAAAGATAGATAGGTTTCCATTTAGTTTACTCATTTTTTTTCTCCTTTGTTAAGCGAGTTAGGTAAGTCCCATAAGGCAACTTACGAGATAGATTTAGGAATAAGTTATAAATTTTAAATAGTTAAAAAATTTATTTTTTAACCCCTTGAAAATTGATTTTGGATTATTATATAAAATAATCAAAAATTATTTATTGGTTAAGTAAATTTATAAATAAAGGTGAGAGTGCAATTAATACTAAGATGATTACAACTGTCTTTGGTCGTTTCATCAAATAATCGATTGCTTTAAATAAATCTTTTTTAATCATTTAATTTTAGATTAATCATTGGATAAAAAAATGGAATATATATTTATCAGCTAAATAAAAGGCAAAACCAACTGCAAAACCGTAAAGAATGTAAATTAAAGTGTCTTTCATCTTAAAAAAATACTTTTATATAACCTAAGGCAAAGAGTGGAATTTGTATGCCAAAATTCACCATTAATGCCTTGTCATTATTAATGTATCCTGCAAATGTCCAACCTATGGCACCTAGCCCATGAATGAATATATTCATTGGATAATTATTTAAATTAGTGAGCAATATTCCAGTCAAAACAAAGGCTGTACTAATCCATTTTAAATACTTTTTTGCAAAGTTCATATATCTCCTAAGGTTAAATTATTCTTTTATCTACCAGTGCCTTACAACATTTGCGATGATAAAGAAGCAGGTCACCACATGGATCACTGTCCAAAATGTTTTAAGGTACAAAGCAATTCGTGCTTCACTTAAAGTTAAAATAGGTACATCGGGTTTATCACTATCCGTGCTGCCCATTAAATGACCTGTAGCTCTTGCCCATATCTTCTCAATAGATCTTAACATTTGCTCTATCCTTTCTTTCTTGTTTTTTATTTAAATCTTCTAAAATATAACCGTTATAAATACTATGAATTTTTACCAAATATTAGTAAGTCGCTTTAATAATGAAAATTGCTAAAAATAAAAAAAAATTTTTAAAACCGTATTTACATTTTTCAATTCTCTCAAGCATTTTGCTATGGAATTCTTCAGCACTTGCTGCAACCAATGACAACA